>NZ_JALKAT010000011.1:0-124037 GCF_023015685.1 Isoptericola sp. S6320L | reverse complement strand
TCGTCGAACTTCTCGTCGACCTCCTTGGGCGTCATGCCCAGGGCGAGGCCCCCGATCTCGATGTTCTTCGAACCGGTCATCTGCGGCATGAGCGCCGCGTTCACGCCCAGCAGCGCCGGCTCGCCGTCGACGTAGACGGCTCCGGAGTGGGGCGGGATGAGCCCGGTGATGGCGTGCAGCAGCGTCGACTTGCCCGACCCGTTGATCCCGACGATCCCGATCGACTCACCGTGACGGGCGGTGAACGACACGCCACGCACGGCGTGCACCTCGCTCACGGCCCCGACGTGCTGCCGCCCCGCCCCGAGCAGCCGCTGGAGGATGCTTCGTCTCGCGGGGGCCGGCGCCTGGGCCCCGGCTCCGGGCTTGTCGGCACGTGGTTCGTTGCTGCCGCCGAACACCCGGAAGACGACGTGCAGCTCGTCCACGACGAGGCAGGGATCGCCGAGCGTGACCGTTCCGGCACGTCCCCCCGCGTCGTCCTCCTCCATCTCCATGTCGACGTCGTGGAGACGGTCCCGCCCGGCCGTGGTCGATGCCATGGCCCGGACACTAGCAGAAAGACTACTAAACCGATAGGAATTGTGCGCTCAGGGTGTCCGGCAGTCTCAGAACACCCAGCTGCACACCGGCGCGACCGGCCAGCCGAACGCCGTGCTCGCCGCCGCCAGGGCGCCGGGTACGCGTTCGTCGACCAGGCCCGCGGCGGCCAGACCGGCCAGCGACGTGCCACCGAGGTAGGCGGCACCGAGCTCGCGGACGTCCAGCGCCAGGTCGGCCTCCGACGGCGCCGTGTCCGCGCGCTCGCACGTCGCCGCACCGAAGGGAGCGGCCCGCAGGTGCCAGACGCCGGCGTTGTCCGGCAGGCGCGCGTCGGTGACGGCCAGGGTCGTGTCGATCCCTGCGGCGTACCGGCGGCCCGCCAGGGCGGTCGGGAGGTCCACGAGGCGGATCCAGACGTTGTCGACCCGACGCTGGCCGGCCGCCCGCGGGTTCCGGAGCAGGACGAGGAGCGGGTCGTCCGGTGCGAGGATGAACGGCTTGGTCTCGGTCATCAGGTCGAGGTCGAGCAGCACGCCCCACAGGGCGCGGGACGCTGCGGCGTCGAGGGCGACGGCCTCGAGGACGTTCACGGTGCCGTCCGTGCCGGTGGGGACCCAGTCGAGCTTGCGGCGCAGCAGCGCATAGCCGCGCGGCTCGCCGTCGCGCTCCACCACCACGATCCGCCGCGACTCCTGGCCGCCGCGGAAGGTGGTCGAGTCGTGCCACCAGGAAGCCTGCAGCTCGGCAGACTCCCGGGTCGCCCATCCCGGGCGGTTGATGCCGGTGCCGCCCACGGACTCCCCGGCGGCGCGGTGGACCGTGTCGACGAGCGCGGCGTGGCGCCCGCGGTCCGCGTGCTCGATCCGCACGGTGTGCTCGGCCGCCCCGGGCACGTCGCGCAGGGCGGCGCCGCGCGGGACGGTGAGGCGGACGTCGTCGGCCGCCTTGCCGTAGCCGAACCGGCCGTAGATCGGGTACTCCGCGGCGAACAGCGCGGACAACGGTTCGCCGCGCTCGCGGCAACGGGCCAGGTGCAGGTCGATCATCGCGGTCGCGATGCCGCGGCGGCGGTGCTGGGGGTGCACGCCGACCCACGTCAGACCGGCGGTGGGCAGGGCACCGCCCGGGACGGGGAATCGGCTGAACGGGTACGAGGCGTGCAGGGCGGCCAGCCCGCCGTCGGGGGCCGCCTCGCCGTCGGGCTCGACGCCGACGACGCGGTCCCAGGTCAGCGGTGACGGTCCCTTCTCGATCTCGTCCGGGTCGGCCGGGGACGGGAAGGCCCAGGAGTCGAGGTGCGTGACGGCGCGGCGGTCGTCCGCCGTGAGCTGGCGGAAGCGGTACCCGGCAGGGGCGGGTGCATCGAGGATCACGGACCGATCCTGCCGCCCGGCAGGGTCCGGCGCCAGAGGATTTGCGGCGGCGGTAGGGTCGCGGCGTGACCGAGCCAGACGAGACCAGCGCCGCCGAGGAGTACCTCGACGAGGTGCTCACCGTCGTCGAGCGGGTGCCGCCGGGACGAGCCACGACGTACGGACTGGTGGCCGAGGCCGTCGCCGAGGTGCTCGGGCGGGGAGGTCCGCGCCAGGTCGGTCAGGTGATGGCCCGCGCCGGGTCCGGCGTGGCGTGGTGGCGCGTGGTCAACGCCGCGGGGGCGCCCCCGGCCCGTCACCTGGACCGGGCGCTCACGGAGCTGCGCGCCGAGGGGTGCCCCCTGACCCGCGACGGCCGGCGCGTGGACCTGCGCCGCGCCGTCTGGCTCCCCTGAGCGCTTCCGGCGGGGTTCAGCCGAGCAGGGCGGCCGCCGCGGCGGCGTCGCCCTGGACCAGCAGGGTCGTCAGGGCGGTGTTCTCCCAGCGGGCCAGGTCGGCGCGGACCTTCGCCGCGGGCCCCACGAGCGCGATCTCCTCGACGAGCTCGGTCGGCACCGCGCGGGCCGCGTCCTCCTTGCGGCCCTCGAGGTAGAGCCGCTGGACCTCGTCGGTGACCTCGCCGTAGCCGAGACGGTCGAGGGACGCCTTGTGGAAGTTCGCCTCCTTGGCGCCCATCCCGCCCGCGTACAGCGCGATGTGCGGGCGCACGACGTCGGCCGCGGACTCGACGTCGTCCCGCACCACGACGGGCACGGTGGCGGCGACCTCGAACTCCTCCGGGCGGGAGCGCTCGTCGGCTCGTCGGGCGAAGCCCTCGGCCAGCAGCTCCCGGTGCTCGGCGTCTGTGCGGGGCGCGTAGAAGCCCGCCATCCACCCGTCCGCGATCTCTGCCGCCAGGGCCACGTTCTTCGGCCCCTGCGCCGCCAGGACGATCGGGACCTCCGGTCGCACCGGGTGCACCGTCGGCTTGAGCGCCTTGCCGAGGCCGGTGGCCCCGGGGGCGTCGGCCGGCAGCGGCAGCCGGTAGAACTCGCCGTCGAACGTGACGGGGCGCTCGCGCGCGATGACCTGGCGCACGATGTCGACGTACTCGCGGGTGCGTGCCAGGGGGCGGCGGTACGGCTGGCCGTACCAGCCCTCGACGACCTGCGGACCGGAGGCGCCGAGGCCGAGCACGAACCGGCCGCCGGAGAGGTGGTCCAGCGTGAGGGCCTGCATGGCCGTGGCCGTGGGCGTGCGGGCCGCCATCTGCGCGATCCCGGTGCCGAGGCGCAGCCGGGAGGTGTGGGACCCCCACCAGGCGAGCGGCGTGAAGGCGTCGGACCCGTACGCCTCGGCGGTCCAGACGGAGTCGAGGCCGGCGGCCTCGGCCTGCTGCAGGGCCTCCACGATGCCGGTCGGCGGCTTGCGGGACCAGTAGCCGGTCTGGATGCCGATGCGCAGGGTGGTCATGGGTCTCCTCGTCGAGTCGTGGTACCTGGGACGTCCCGTCCCGGACAACGCCTCACCTTAGCCGAGGTGGCGGCCGCGGACGGCGCCGCCGATGCTGGGGAGATGGCCACCTACGACGACGTCGCCCGCCTCGCGCTCGCCCTGCCCGAGACGACCGAGGGCACCTCGCGCGGCTGGCGGGTGTGGCAGGTCGCCGGCAGGCAGTTCGTGTGGGAGCGGCCCTTCACGAAGGCGGACCTGCGGCGGTTCGGCGACGATCCGGTGCCGGCCGGCTCGATCCTCGCGGCCGCCGTCGAGGACCTGGGGGAGAAGGAGGCGGTGCTGGCGGCCCACCGCGGCTCGCACTTCACCATCCCGCACCTGGACGGGTACGCCGCCGTGCTGGTGCGGCTCGACGCGGTCGACGACGGCACGCTCGCCGAGACCGTGGAGGACGCCTGGTGCGCGCGTGCGCCGGAACGGCTGGCGCGCGACCACCGTGCGTGAGCGCCACGTGCACCGGCGGTTCTGAAGAAGTGCGGGGCGCCATTGCCCCGCACCACCTGCCTTTCTAGTGGCGTGGACCACACCCGGCAAGGCCAGGGCGCGTCCGTTGCCGAATCGCAATCAGATGACGTACTCGATGAGCTGCGAAGGATCCTCGAAGCTCTGGCCGTTCGTCGGCCGCGGGGGCGCAGGGGTGCGGAGCCGGGCCGGGACCCCGACGGCGACCGCGGACGCCGGGACGTCACGGGTCACCACGGCGTTGGCTCCCACCTTGGCGTCGTCGCCGATCCACAACGGACCCAGCACCTTGGCGCCGGAACCCACCATGACCCGGTCGCCGAGCGTGGGGTGCCGCTTGCCCGGGTTCATCGAGCGTCCGCCGAGCGTCACGCCGTGGAACAACAGGCAGTCGTCGCCGACCTCGGCCGTCGCGCCGATGACCACGCCCATGCCGTGGTCGATGAACAGGCGCCGACCGATGCGCGCGCCGGGGTGGATCTCGACGCCCGTGAGCAGGCGCGAGACCAGCGACAGCACCCGCGCGAGCAGCCGCAGCGCAGGCTGCTGCCACAGCAGGTGCGCCACACGGTATTGCCACACGGCGTGGACGCCCGGATAGGTCAGGACGACCGCGGCGAGCGACGTCGCGGCCGGGTCCTGGGCGCGCGCGACCTCCGCGTCCTCGCGGAGGAGGCGGAAGAACGCGCGCGCCGAGGAGCCTGCCATCAGTCGAGCAGGTCGGAGAACAGGATGGTCGACAGGTAGCGCTCGCCGAAGCTGGGGATGATCACGACGATCGTCTTGCCGGCGTTCTCGGGGCGTGCGGCGACCTGGGCGGCGGCGGCGAGCGCCGCACCGGACGAGATGCCCACGAGCAGGCCCTCCTCCTTCGCGGCCCGCTTGGCCCACTCGACGGCGGTCTCGGCGTTGATGTCGATGACCTCGTCGTAGACGTCGGTGTCCAGGATCTCCGGCACGAAGTTGGCGCCGATGCCCTGGATCTTGTGCGGCCCGGGAGCACCGCCGTTGAGGATCGGGGACTCCTCGGGCTCCACCGCGATGATCTGCACCTCGGGCTTGCGCTCCTTGAGCACCTGGCCGACGCCGGTGATGGTGCCACCGGTGCCGATGCCGGCGACGAGGATGTCGACGCCGCCGTCGGTGTCCGCCCAGATCTCCTCCGCGGTGGTCTCGCGGTGGATCTTCGGGTTCGCCTCGTTGGAGAACTGGCTGGCCAGGATGGCCCCGGGGCGCTCGGCCGCGATCTTCTCGGCGGCGGCGACCGCACCCTTCATGCCCTCCGCACCCGGCGTGAGGACGAGCTCGGCGCCGTAGGCGCGCAGGAGGGCGCGACGCTCCTTGGACATGGTCTCCGGCATGGCCAGCACGACGTCGTACCCGCGCGCGGCACCGACGAACGCCAGGGCGATGCCGGTGTTGCCCGAGGTGCCCTCGACGATCGTGCCGCCGGGCTTCAGGGCGCCGGACGCCTCGGCGGCGTCGATGATCGAGACGCCGATGCGGTCCTTCACCGAGCTGGCCGGGTTGTAGAACTCGAGCTTGGCGGCGACGGTGGCGGACGAGCCCTCGGTCAGCCGGTTGATCCGGACCAGCGGGGTCCGGCCGATGAGCTTCGTCGCGTCGTCGTAGATGATGGCCATGTGTGATGTTCCTTCGTCGGTTGCGGTGGTGCGGTGGGCGAGGGTGCCATCCGGGCCGCGGCGGCCGCCGGACGGCGGCACGCGCGAGGCGCGGCGCTGGCGGGGGTCGTGGCGGGCGCAGAGGGCGGGGCTGGGTCGGCGAGCGTCGCACGGTCGCCGCGGCCCGCAGGGCGGGTCAGGCGTGGCGTGGACGCTCTACCGACAGCAGCAGGCCGTCATGGGTGCGCAGCCCACCGGCACGCGCACGAGGAGGCGCGAACGGTGGGAGGCCGGGAAAGCAGCACGGGGGAACGCGGTGGTGCTCATCGGTTCCTCCCCGTGGTCGGCGGCGGTCGCCGGGCGGCGTGCTTTCCGCGCGGGCCCGACAAGGGCCTGCGGCGTCGAGCCTAACCACCGGACAACCGATCGACAAGACCGGTCTCACTGATCGAGAACATCGATGATTCACTCGGCGGCCCGGGGACCTGCCGCAACCGGCTCACCGCTCGCCCGAGGTCCGGGGGCGCGGGTCGGCCCGCCGGTACGGTCAGGAGCGCCGCGAGAAGGTGCCCCGGACGTCTGCTCGCCGAGCTCCCGGGCAGGGTGAGGACGAGCGCCTGGTCCCTGTCGTACAGCACGTCCACGAGGCTCACGAACCGTGCCTGCGTCTCCGGGCGGCACCGCGCGAACGGGACGAGGTCGAGCAGCACGAACCGCTGGTACCGCTCCGCGAGGAACAGCAGGTCGAGTGCCGAGACAGGGGCGGCGCAGAGCCCCAGGAAGTCGAACCAGACGGTGTCGCCCTCGGCGCGCAGCGCCGGAACCGTCCGCCCGCCCGGTAACGGCACATCCACGGCGTCGCCGGGGTCAGGTGCCTCGAGCGTGCCGGCGGGCACCACCCGGCCGGACCGCCATCCGGGGACGGCACGGTCGCCGTCGGTCACGAGCGTGCGGAAGTCGGTGGTGCCGGCGACCTCGACCACCGTCAGGGAGCCCTCGATCAGCTCGATGAGCGGTTCCGCGAGATGGTGGTAGAGCGGCGACGGCAGGAGTCCGTGCGGAGGGTAGTTCGACGTCGCGACCACCGTGACGCCCCGTGCGCGCAGGGTGCGCAGTGCTCGGGTGAGGAGCATGGTGTCGCCGGAGTCGTGCAGGTGCAGCTCGTCGAAGCAGAGCGTGCGGGCGTCGCCGAGCAGCGCGTCGACGGCGCGCGCCATGGCGTCCTTCCGGCCGGTCCGGGCCCACACCTCGGCGTGCAGCGCCCGGTAGAACTCGTGGAAGTGGAAGCGGGGCCCACCGGCCGCGGCGTGGAACCGGTCGAGCAGCCAGGTCTTTCCGCGGCCCACCGGCCCCCAGAGGTAGACCCCGCCGGCGGTGTCGCCGCGCCGGAGCGGCTCCAGCAGCCCCTCCAGGTGCCCGGCGGCCGTCCGTTGCGCGGGGGAGAGGGTCATGCCGGCATCGGCCGCCGCGTCGAGGATCGGGTGCACCGTCCGAACGTACGACGTCGGCCCCGGCCCAGGACAGGACCGGGGCCGACGTCACAGGATCAGGCTGCCGAGCACTCCGTGGAGATGCCGCTCGGGTCGCCGTCGCCGAGGAACCCGAACGACGTCGACGCGCCGGACGTGAGAGCACCGTTCCATCCGACGTTCGAGACCGTGCTGCCGGACACCGTCCCGTTCCATGCCTGGCTGATCGTCGCTCCGCCGACGACGACGTCCCAGCCGTCGATCGCGGCGTCGCCGGCCGTCACGGTCACGTCGGCCTGGTAGCCGCCGGACCACGCGTTGGTGATGGTCACCTCGGCCGTGCAGTCACCGCCGGTGCCGTCACCCGGGTCCTCCCCGTCACCCGGGTCTTCGCCGTCGCCGGGGTCTTCGCCGTCGCCCGGGTCCTCGCCGTCACCGGGGTCCTCCCCGTCGGCGGGGCCGTCGCCGACGATGTCACCGCCACCGATGTTGATGTCGGAGCACAGGTAGTACGGCTGGTCGGCGTGGCTCGCCTGCCAGACGGTGTAGAGGACAGCGCGGCCGTCGTAGCCGGTCAGGTCCACCTCGGCCTGGTAGGGCGAGGTGGTCGGGTAGGAGTCCGTCACCTGGAGCAGGTCGAGGTCGTCCCAGCCGAGACGCTCGGTCGTGGGGTCGAAGCTGGGCCTCGAGACGTAGATCCGCAGGTAGTCGGCGCCGTGGTTCGCGCCGTCGGTCAGGGTGAGCGTGAACTGGTGGTCGACCCCGGTGGCGTACCACCCGCCGGGCGTGTCCAGGTAGTCGTACCGGCCGCCCTCGGTCTGGCCGCCCGAGCAGAGCTGCCCGTCGGGGATGAGCTCCTCGTGCCGGTGGTTGATGCCCTCGTGGTAGAGGCCGTTCCAGTTCCACATGGCGGCCGGTTCCGCCTGCCAGGCACCCCAGCACATCGGGTCGGCCTCGGCCATCTCGGGGTTCAGGTGGTCGTCGCCCCATCGCTCGAGACAGCCGTAGTTGCGGGTGGGTGGGTCGGTGACCGACCCGTGGGCGGCGGCCGAGCTCGCGCCCACCGTCGCGACGGCCACGAACGCAAAGGGTGCGACGAGGGCGGCGGTGGCGGCCATCGCCGCCCTGCGCCATCGGGTTGTGCGGGACATCGCTGTCCTCCTGATGCTCGTACGGCGGCCGCTGCGCAGCGGCCCGGACAGGTGCCATCAGGTCATGGGGTCGGGGTCGGGGCCACGGGTCGAACCGTTTAGGCGGCTCGAGGGCGGCGGCTCGAGCCGGCGGCCGGGCCGGCGCCTGCCCGGGACAGCGAAGCCCAGGTCCGCATGGTGTGACCTGGGCTTCGACAGCGAGAGCGGGCGACGGGAATCGAACCCGCGTAATCAGTTTGGAAGACTGAGGCTCTACCATTGAGCTACGCCCGCACGTGCGCGACGGCGCTGCACCGGTGGGTGCCGCAGGCGTCGGAACGCGGGCGTCAGCCTAGCAAAGTTCGCGGCGTGCTCCGGGGCACTACACTTGCGCCGGGCCTGCCGTCCTCGGGCGGACAGGTGCCACGGGGTGTGGCGCAGCTTGGTAGCGCATCTGCTTTGGGAGCAGAGGGTCGCAGGTTCAAATCCTGTCACCCCGACCGGAGGACGGCCGATTCGCACGGCGCGGAACGTCACTTGTGGTGTCGCGGCACGGCGAGGATGCTGGCCGTATGCGGCCCATCGAGTTCGAGCTCGAGCGCCTGGTCCGGGCACCGATCGACGAGGTCTTCGCGCGCCTGGTCGACATCGAGGGGCACAACGACTGGTTGGCCGGCACGGGCAGCATGCTGAAGCGCACCCGGCAGACCTCCGCCGGGCCACCCCGAGTCGGCACGACTTTCGTCGACGTGACCCGCCTGGGCACCACGCCCGGCGAGATCGTCGAGCTGGAGGCGCCGACTCTGGTCGTCTTCCACTGGTGGGAGAGGTCCGCGGGAGGCCGGACCACGATCGAGGGATGGCCGAGCTACCACCTGCGCTCGTCCGGCGATGACGCGACGACGGTCCGGCATCGCGGTCGGTTGGTGCCGCACGGCATCTGGCGGCTGGGTGCCCCGCTGCTGCGCCGGATCGCCGTGAAGGAGCGCACGATCACGGTCGACGCGCTGCAGGCGTCCTTCGTCCGGGAGTCGACCCCGGGCTGAGTCGCACCTGCTCGGTCCCGGTCGCGGCATCGTGCCTGCTGGGGCAGGCTGCTCCGTGCAGACGCCGAGCAACCGGAGGCCAGCGCGTGAGCGACGAGACGGACGCTGCGGACGAGTCCGGCGCCTCCCGCGAGCGGCGCCGTCGCCCGACGGTCCGCGACGTGGTCTCCGGGTTCGTGACGGGACTCTTCTCCATCCCCGAGGGGATGGCCTATGCCACGGTCGGCGGCTTCGCCGCCCCGCTGGGCCTGTGGTCGGGAGCGGTGCCCACGATCGTCGGCTCGCTCTTCTCCCGCACGGTGCTGATGGTCACGACGCTGACCAGTGCCATCGTCCTCACCGCGAACAGCGTGCTGGCGGACGCGGGGCTGGACCCGGGCGACGTCGGCGCCGTCGCGACGATGACCCTGCTGGTGGGTGCCTGGATGATCCTCCTCGGCGTCCTGCGGCTCGGGGCGGTGATGTCGTTCGTCTCGACGGCGGTCATGACGGGCTTCACGGCGGGCATCGCCGTGCAGATCGTCGCCGGGGTGGTCAAGGACGCGACCGGCTACGTGCCCGAGTCCAGCAACACCGTCGGCAAGCTGCTCGAGGCGCTCTGGCACGTCGGTGACTGGGACGGCGCCACCGTCGCGGTCGCCGCGGCCACGGTCGGACTGTGGGCGCTGCTCGGCCTCGTCCGGCCCCTGCGCAAGGTGGCCACGCTCGCCAGCCTCGTCGTCGTGACGGTCGTCGTGACGGTGACCGGCCTCGCGGTCGAGCGTGTCTCGGACATCGCCGCCATCCCGCGCTCGCTGCCCCCGTTCACGCTGCCCGACCTGGCGGCGATGCCGGCGCTCGCGACGGGCAGCCTCGCGATCGCCCTCGTCGCCCTGGCCCAGGCGGCCGGCATCGGGGCCGCGGTGCCGAACCCGGACGGTTCGCGCACCGACGTCTCGAAGGACTTCACCGCGCAGGGCCTCGCGAACGTCGCCGGCGGGTTCTTCGGCGCCCTGCCCACCGGCGGCTCGTTGTCCCGCACGGGTGTCGCCACCACCGGTGGGGCGCAGACCCGCTGGGCGGGCATCTTCGCGGGGGTCTGGCTCGTCGTCCTGGTGCTCCTGCTCGGCCCGTCGGCGGGGGCGATCCCGATGGCGGTGATCGGTGGCCTGCTGCTCGTCATCGGCGGCGAGCTCGTCGCCGGCAGGGTGGCGGACGTCCGGCTCGTGCTGCGCACCTCGACGCTGTCGTCGGTGGCGATGGTCGTGACCTTCGCCGCCACCACCCAGCTTCCGCTGCAGCAGGCGATCTTCCTGGGGGCCGGGCTGTCGATCGTGCTGTTCGCCGTCCAGGTCGCCCGCCGGGGGCGGATCGTCGAGCTGGTCCCGACCGGCGACGGCGACGACTTCCGCATCGCCGAGGTGCCGGCCACGCTGCCCAGCGGCCGGACGACGGTGCTGCACTACGTGGGCACCGGGTTCTTCGCGGAGGTCAACCGGCTGGAGGAGGAGTGGCCGCACACGAGCGGCACGCGTGACGCCGGTCTGGTCGTCTCCTTGCGGGGCTCGGCAGGCATCCCGTCGACGACGTTCCTCAAGTCGCTCGACCGGCTCATCGACCGCTGGCACGCCCGTGGGGTCGAGGTGGTCCTCTGCGGCGTGCCGGCCGACCTGCGCCGGCGCCTCGACACCGGTGGGGTCACCGATCGGCTGGCAGGCTCGATCGTCTCCGACTCCGGTGGCGTGCTCGCGTCCGTCCGCGAGGCCTACGAGCTCGTCGAGCGACGGCGACGGGAACGCGCGGCACCCGACGCCGACGCCGACGTCGATCCGAAGACCGGCACCGAGAAGGAGAACCCATGACCGACGTCCTCGCCGCGCTCGCCCAGGTGGCCGTCCTCGTCTTCGTCCTGACGTCGATGATCGCGCTGGGCCTGTCGTTGACCGGCCGGCAGGTGGTGGCGCCGTTGCGTGACCTGCGGCTCGTGGTCTTCGGGCTGGTGACCAGCTTCGTGGTGGCACCCGTCGCGGCCTGGGGGATCGCCGCGCTGTTCGGGCTGTCCCAGGACCAGACACTCGGGCTGCTGCTGCTCGGGGTCGCCGCCGGCGCGCCCTTCCTGCCCAAGCTCGCCCAGATGGCGCACGGCGACGTGCCCTACTCGGTCGGTCTCATGGTGCTGCTCATGGTCGTCACCGTGGGCTACGTCCCGCTGGTGCTGCCGCTGCTGGTCGACGGCGTCGCGGTCGATGCGTGGGACATCGCCCGGCCGCTGCTGCTCCTCATGCTGCTGCCGCTGGCGCTCGCGCTGGCGGTGCGCGCCCGGTACCCCGACGCGGCGCGGCTCGCGCCCGCCCTCAACACGGTCTCGACGACCGCCCTGGCGCTCGGCATCGGGGTCGCCGTCCTCGTGGCTCTGCCCCAGATCTGGGACCAGGTCGGCACCGGGGTGCTGCTGGCCACCCTGGTGCTCACCGCCGTCTGCCTCGCCGCCGGGTACCTCCTCGGCGGGACGGGCCGCGAGCAGCGGACCGTGACGGCGCTCGGCACGGCGCAGCGCAACCTGTCGGCCGCCCTGCTGATCGCCGGCACGAGCTTCGCGGACAGCCCGCAGGTGCTCGTGACGGTGATGGTCGCCGCCCTGCTCCTGACTGCGTCGCTGCTCCTCGTGGCCGCCGAGGCCGGTCGGCGTGCACCGAGCGAGCGAGGCGTTCGCAGCCGGTGACCGCTCACCGCGCGGATCGTTCCCCGCGATGCCATCGTGTGGCCATGACCACAGCGTCCAAGCCCCCAGCACACAGCATCGTCGACCAGCAGCAGGCCGTCCGGGACAGCCTGCCGTTCTCGGACACGCAGGATTTCGAGGACGCCACGCGTGGGCTGATCGGCCGTCGGCAGCCGAACGCCGTCACCGCCGACGACGGCACCGTCCTCTGGGACAACGACACCTACGACTTCCTGTCGGGCGACGCACCCGACACGGTCAACCCGAGCCTCTGGCGCCAGTCGCAGCTGAACGCCATCGACGGCCTGTTCGAGGTCGTGCCGGGCATCTACCAGGTGCGCGGCATGGACCTGTCCAACACGACGTTCATCGAGGGCGACGAGGGCGTCGTCGTCATCGACACGCTGCTCTCCGTCGAGACCGGTGCCGCGGCACTTGCTCTCTACCGCGAGCACCGCGGCGACCGCCCGGTCAAGGGGATCATCTACACCCACTCCCATGCGGACCACTTCGGCGGCACCAAGGGGTTCGTCTCGCCCGAGGACGTCGAGGCCGGACGGGTGCGCATCTTCGCTCCCGAGGGATTCCTCGAGCACGCCGTCTCGGAGAACGTCTACGCGGGCGTCGCGATGAACCGGCGGGCCGGGTACATGTACGGGGCAGCGCTGGCGCGCGGACCCCAGGGGCAGGTCGGTGCCGGCCTGGGGCAGACGCTGTCCATCGGCGAGGTCTCGTTGGTCCCGCCGACGGACACGATCTCGACCACGGGCCACGAGGAGGTCGTCGACGGCGTCCGGCTGGTCTTCCAGATGGCCCCCGGCACCGAGGCTCCGTCCGAGATGCTGATCTACCTGCCCGACTTCCAGGCGCTGTGCGCGGCGGAGGACGCCACCCACACGCTGCACAACCTGCTCACCCTGCGCGGTGCCGTGGTGCGCGACCCGCACGCCTGGGCCCGCTACCTCACGGAGACCATCGACCTGTTCGGGGACGTCGAGGTCGTGTTCGCCTCGCACCACTGGCCCACCTGGGGCCGGGAGCGGGTCGTGAAGTACCTGCAGGACCAGCGTGACATCTACGCCTACCTGCACGACCAGACGCTGCGGATGCTCAACCAAGGCCTGACGGGTCCGGAGATCGCCGAGGAGATCACGCTCCCGCCGGCACTCGAGAACGCATGGAACGCCCGCGGCTACTACGGGTCGGTCAGCCACAACGTCAAGGCCATCTACCAGCGCTACCTCGGCTGGTTCGACGGCAACCCGGCACACCTGTGGGAGCACCCGCCGGTGGAGCGGGCGAAGCGCTACGTCGAGCTCGGGGGCGGTGCGGACGCCGTCGTCGAGGCGGCACGCGCGGCGTTCGACGCCGGGGACTTCCGCTGGGTGGCCGAGCTCGTCAACCACGTGGTGTTCGCCGAGCCGGACCACGCTGCGGCCCGTCAGCTGCTCGCGGACACCTACGAGCAGCTCGGCTACGGCTCCGAGAACGGTACGTGGCGCGACTTCTTCCTGTCCGGCGCCACCGAGCTGCGGGACGGGCAGTTCGGCACCCCGACGGAGACCAACGCGCCCGACGTCATCGCCAACCTGTCCCCGGAGATGCTGTTCGACGCCCTCGCGATCCAGGTGAACGGTCCGCTGGCGTGGGACGAGAGGCTGACGGTCGACGTCGTGCTCACCGACACCGGCGACCGCTACCGCCTGCGGCTGGCCAACGGTGTGCTGACCTACAGCGCAGCGCCCCAGCGTGGCGAGGCGGACGCGACGCTGACGGCGTCGAAGCAGGCGCTGCCGGTCCTCGCCACGGGGGGCCTGCCGCCCGAGAAGCTCGCCGCCGTCGGCATCGAGCTCTCCGGCGACCCCGGCGTTCTCGGCCGGCTCGTGGCCGTGCTCGAGCCGGGCGACAAGAACTTCGCCATCGTCACGCCCTGAGCGGACGTCCTGGTCCTCGCGTCCCGACGACGGGCAGCGTCAGAACACGAGGACCAGGACGACGCCACCCGCGCCGAGCAGGCCGGTCCCCGCGCAGATCAGCGCGATGCGGCGGCCGTGCCGCAGCCGCGGCGTCTCCTCCTGCAGCCGAGCGCCGGTGTGCCGGGCGTGCTGCGCGGCGAACCACCACATCGGGGGAGTGAGCGCCAGGGCGATCCCCGCGGCCAGGGCCAGTGCCCGCGAGCCCTGCACCGTGGGGAACACCTGGATGGCCACCAGGCACGCCGCGATGAAGGAGAGCAGGGTGCGGCGCCACGCGAGCGCGGTCCGCTCGGCCGCGAGACCGCGCTCACCGCGGTCAGGAGCCTGCGCCGGGTCGCTCATCGCAGCAGCAGCGCCAGCAGCACGAGGATCCCGACCACCGTCACCGTGGTGACCAGCACGAACCCGGTGAGGGCCCCCGGCAGCGGGGCGTCCTCGCGCATGGCCCGCTCGGTGCGGGCCCACTCGACCGCCGCGACCACGGGCACGACCGACCCGGCGACCAGCAGCACCACCGCGGCGACGAGTCGCAGGTTCGGCTCCATCGGCAGGTCCAGGGCCTCCAGCGCCGTCCCGCCGGCGATCAGCCCGAGCGACGTGCGCACCCACGCGAGGATCGTGCGCTCGTTCGCCAGGGAGAACCGGGCGTCGGGCTCGGTCCCGCGGGTGTACACCCACCGGGGGAATCGTTCGGCGGCCATGGGTCCCCTCTCGGCGGGCGGGTGCGGCGTCCCGCGGCCATCCTGGCACCTGGCCGCCCCGTCGGCACGGGCAGCGCACCGCCGTCACCAGGCACGACCCCTCGCCGGACCCTAGGTTGGTGGCGTGAGCACCGAGACCACGCCACGCCTGGCCAGCGGGCCCGACCGCAGCGAGAGCACCGGGACCGTCGTCGTCGCCTTCGTGGCCAACGCGCTCGTGGCGGTCGCCAAGTCGGCTGCCGCCGTCCTGACGGGTTCTGCGTCGATGCTCGCGGAGGCCGTGCACTCCTGGGCCGACGCCGGCAACGAGGTGTTCCTCCTCGTCGCGGACAAGCGCTCCCGGCGGCCGGCCGACGCCGACCACCCGGCCGGGTTCGGGCGTGAGGCGTACGTGTGGTCGATGTTCGCCGCGATCGGACTCTTCGCCGTGGGCGCCGGGGTCTCGGTCACGCACGGCGTCCAGGAGCTGCTGAACCCGCAGCCCGCGGAGGACTTCGGCATCGCCTACGGGGTGCTGGCCGTCGCGTTCGTCCTCGAGGGGGTGTCGTTCCTCAAGGCGTGGCGCCAGGCGCGCGCCGAGGCGCGCGAGGTGCGCCGCGACGTCGTCCAGCACGTGGTGATCACCTCCGACCCGACGCTGCGCGCCGTCGTGGCGGAGGACGCCGCGGCGCTCGTCGGTCTCGTCGTGGCCTTCGCCGGGATCCTCGCGCACCAGCTGACAGGATCCTCCGTCCCGGACGCGGTCGGGTCCATCGCGATCGGCGTGCTGCTGGCCGTCGTCTCGGTGCTGCTGGTGGACCGCAACCGACGGTTCCTGGTCGGTGAGGTCGCCCAGCCGGCCACGCGTGCGGCGGTCCTGCGGCACCTGCTGACGCTGCCGCAGGTGGACCGGGTCACGTACCTGCGCCTCGAGTTCGTGGGACCGCGCTCGCTGTACCTCACGGCGAGCGTCGACCTGCGCGGCGACGAGCGCGAGGTCGCCGTCGCCCGCCGGCTCGACGAGCTCGAGCGGGAGATGGTGCGCTCGGACGTGATCAGCGGCGCCGTGTTCACCGTCTCCACGCCCGAGGAGCCGTCCCTGGACGTCGCCTCCGCGGACACCGGCCGGCGGTAGGAGGGTGGGCGGCTCCTAGCCCGCCGTCGCTGCGGTGGCGTCCTCCTCGATGAGGTCGAACGTCAGCTGGGCGGCGGCCCAGGTGCCCTCGGCCGCGGCCGTCGAGACCTGGGCGGCCAGGTTCGTGGCGTTGCCTGCGACCCACACACCGCGCACGGACGTGCGGCCGGTCGCGTCCGCGACGACGTGCTCGCCCTGGCCCGACGGGTGCGGCGCCACCTCGAGGCCGAGCTGCCGGACGACGTCGGTCCGGGCGCGCATCGTCGTCGCCACGGCGACGGCGTCGAGGGGGACCGCGGTGCCGTCGGCGAGCACGACACCGGTCAGCCGGCCGTCGCGGGCCGTGACCTCACGGACCTTCCCCGCCACGACGGTGACCCCGCGGGCGGCGAGCTTCGCGGCGTCGTCCGGCGACAGGTCCGGTGCGGTGTGCGCCAGCAGCACCACCTGGTCGCTCCACTGGCTGAACAGCAGCGCCTGGTGCGTGCCCTGCGGGCCGGTGGCCAGGACGCCGATGCGCTGGTCGCGCACCTCGTAGCCGTGGCAGAACGGGCAGTGCACCACGTCCCGGCCCCAGTGCTCGGCCAGGCCGGGCACGTCCGGCAGCTCGTCCACGAGCCCGGTCGCGACGAGCAGCCGTCGCGCGCGGGTGACCCGGCCGTCGTCGAGCGTCACCGCGAAGGGGTGGGTGCCGCCGTCGTCGCGGACGACCTGGGCCACGCGCCCGTCCACGACCCGGCCGCCGTAGCTCCGGACCTCGTCGCGGCCTGTCGCGACCAGCTCGGCGGGGGAGACCCCCTCGCGCCCGAGGAGGCCGTGCACCCCGGCTGCGGGGGCGTTGCGGGGCTCGCCCGCGTCGATCACGGCGACCTTCCAGCGGGCGCGGGCCAGTGTCAGGGCACCGCTCAGCCCGGCGGCCCCGCCGCCGATCACCAGCACGTCGTACGTCTTGTCCAGGTTCTCGTCCATGTGCCCCAGCGTGCGACGGAGCGGGCCCGGTCGCAAAGCCCTTTGCCGAGATGGCAAGGTATCGACCATGGACGACGACGCACCCGACACCGACGAGCTCTCCGCCGCGCTGGGCACGGTCGGGCCGCGCCTGCGCAGCCTCCGGCAGGCGCAGGGCACCACCCTCGCCGCACTGTCCGCCCGCACGGGCATCTCCGTGAGCACGCTGTCCCGGCTGGAGTCCGGAGCGCGCCGGCCCTCGCTCGAGCTGCTGCTCCCGCTGGCCCGGGCGCACGGCGTCACCCTCGACGACCTGGTGGACGCCCCGACCACCGGGGACCCCCGGGTGCACCTCAAGCCGGTGACGGCCGACGGCCTCACGATGATCGCCCTCACGCCGGGCTCTCCCGAGATCGGGGCGTACAAGATGATCCTCGAGGCGGACGCGCGCCCCGCTCCCGACCCGCGCACGCACGAGGGGTACGAGTGGCTGTACGTGCTCACCGGCCGCCTCCGCCTCGTCCTCGGGCACCACGACGTCGTCATGGGGCCGGGGGAGGCCGCCGAGTTCGACACCCGCGTGCCGCACTGGTTCGGCCCGGCCGACGGCGAGGCCGTCGAGCTCCTCAGCCTCTTCGGCAAGCAGGGGCAGCGGGCGCACACCCGGGTGCGGCCCCGGCGTCGCGAGCGGGAGGCGTGACGAGCCGCCGGGGGCGTGGCGTATCCCACCGGTGGCGGCACGTCGGCGCCGAGGCGTGTGGCGTATGATCGACGGGTTGCCCGTACGCCTGCCGTACCGGGCTCCGGTTCATCACAGAGCACGCCCACAGCACAGCATCCAGCGCCGCAGCAACCAGCCCGGCACCACCGGCGAGACGCGCGCGCACGCACCCGACACGTTGGAGACCATCGAAGTGAAGAGCGCCGTCGAGACCCTGGACCCCACCAAGGTCAAGCTGACCGTCGAGGTGGAGTACGACGAGCTCAAGCCGAGCATCGACCACGCCTACAAGCACATCGCGGAGCAGGTGAACATCCCCGGCTTCCGCAAGGGCAAGGTGCCCCCGCGCATCATCGACCAGCGGGTCGGCTGGGGTGCCGTCGTCGAGCACGCCGTGAACGAGGGCCTGTCGGGCTTCTACCGTGACGCCGTGACCGAGACCGAGCTGCGCCCCCTGGGCCAGCCCGAGGTCGAGGTCACCGAGATCCCGGAGAAGGCGGGCGAGGGCCGGCTGGCGTTCGTCGCCGAGGTCGAGGTCCGCCCCGAGGTGAACCTGCCCGAGCTGTCCGCCCTCGAGCTGACCGTCGAGTCGACCGAGGTCGCCGACGCCGACGTGGACGAGCGCCTCGAGTCCCTGCGCGAGCGCTTCGGCACCCTCGTGGGCGTCGACCGCCCCGCGGCCGAGGGCGACTACGTCGTCATCGACCTCAAGGCCGTCATCGGCGACGAGGAGATCGACTCCGTCTCCGGCGTCTCCTACCAGATCGGCGCCGGCAACATGCTGGAAGGCCTGGACGAGGCGCTCACCGGCCTCTCCGCCGACGAGACGACCACGTTCACGTCGAACCTCGCCGGTGGCGAGCACGCCGGTGAGGAGGCGACCGTCACGGTCACCGCCACCTCGGTCAAGGAGCGCGAGCTGCCCGAGGCCGACGACGACTTCGCCCAGATGGCGTCGGAGTTCGACACCCTCGACGAGCTGAAGGCCGACCTGCGCGAGCAGGTGGCGTCCTCCAAGACCTCGAACCAGGCCGTCGCCGCCCGCGACGCCCTGCTCGAGAAGCTCCTCGAGGCCGTGGAGATCCCCGTGCCGCAGGGCGTCGTCGAGGCCGAGGTCCACCGCCACCTCGAGCAGGAGGGCCGCCTCGAGGACGACGAGCACCGCGCCGAGGTCACCGTGGACGCCACCAAGGCGATCACCAACCAGATCCTCCTCGACACGCTGGCCGAGGAGCTCAAGGTCCAGGTGGGCCAGGGCGAGCTCATCGAGTACCTGGTGCAGGCCTCGCAGCAGTACGGCATGGAGCCGCAGCAGTTCATCCAGACCCTCGACCAGGGCGGGCAGATCCCCGCGATGGTCGGCGAGGTCGCGCGCTCCAAGGCGCTCGCGGTCGCGCTGCGCGACATCGAGGTCAAGGACTCCGAGGGCAACGTGGTCGACCTGACCGAGTTCATCGGCACCGCCGAGGACGACGAGGCCGAGGCGGCCGCCGCCGAGGACGAAGCCGTCGAGGCGGACGCCGGCACGGACGAGCCGGCCGAGGGCGAGTCCACCGAGGAGCAGGCCAAGGCCTGACCCCCCGACGACGACGGCCCGCACCTTCCGCACGGAAGGTGCGGGCCGTCGTCGTCCCCGCCGGTGACGGGCCTGTGCGCCAGCAGCGAAACCGGGCGCACCGGGGACTCTTCGTGCCGGTCGGGCGCGTTAGGGTCGAGCGACAGCGAACTGAAGGAGACGGACGTGAACGACCTGCTGCAGGTGGACCAGGCGGCGCCGGTGGCCCGGTCCGAGGGACAGGGCTTTGGCCTCAACGACTCCATCTACAACCGGCTCCTCAAGGAGCGCATCATCTGGCTGGGTTCGGAGGTGCGCGACGACAACGCCAACGCGATCTGCGCCCAGCTGATGCTCCTGGCGGCCGAGGACCCCGAGAAGGACATCTACCTCTACATCAACTCGCCCGGTGGTTCCATCACGGCGGGCATGGCGATCTACGACACGATGCAGTTCATCCAGCCCGACGTGGCCACGGTGGCGATGGGCATGGCGGCATCGATGGGGCAGTTCCTGCTGTCCTCCGGGGCGCGGGGCAAGCGCTACATCACCCCCCACGCCCGCGTGCTGATGCACCAGCCCTCGGGCGGCGTCGGCGGCACCGCGACCGACGTGCGCATCGGTGCCCAGCTGATCATGCACATGAAGAAGGTGCTCGCCGAGCTCACGGCCGAGCAGACCGGCAAGCCGCTCGAGCAGATCCTCAAGGACAACGACCGCGACAGCTGGTTCACGGCGACCGAGGCGCTGGAGTACGGCTTCGTCGACCGCGTCGTCGAGACGGCGTCGTCGGTCCCCGGTGGCGGTGGCACGAACGCCGACTGAGACCACCCCACCGACCCCGGTCGCAAGACCCATCCTGTTCCGAGGAGAACCATGAGCTACTCGCCCGAGTACCAGTTCGCGATGACGGCCGAGCGCCTCGCCGGGAACGCCGCCCGCCCGGGCGGCGTCGCGATGCCGTACGGATCGAGCACCGCCGCGCCGTCTGCACGCTATGTGCTGCCCCAGTTCGAGGAGCGCACGCCCTACGGGTTCAAGCGCCAGGACCCGTACACCAAGCTGTTCGAGGACCGCATCATCTTCATGGGCGTCCAGGTCGACGACGCCTCGGCCGACGACGTGATGGCGCAGCTGCTGGTCCTGGAGTCCCAGGACCCGGACCGCGACATCATGATCTACATCAACTCGCCGGGCGGGTCGTTCACGGCCATGACGGCGCTGTACGACACGATGCAGTTCATCAAGCCGCAGATCCAGACCGTCTGCCTCGGGCAGGCGGCGTCGGCGGCGGCCGTGCTGCTGGCCGCGGGCCAGAAGGGCAAGCGGCTGGCGCTGCCCAACGCCCGCGTCCTCATCCACCAGCCGGCGATGGAGAACGGTGGCTACGCGCAGGCGTCCGACATCGAGATCCACGCCAACGAGCTGATCCGCATGCGCGAGTGGCTCGAGGAGACGCTGGCGATGCACACCGGCAAGGACGTCCAGCAGATCCGTGACGACATCGAGCGGGACAAGATCCTCACCGCGGCCGCGGCCAAGGACTACGGCCTGGTCGACCAGGTGCTCGAGTCCCGCAAGGCCCTCGCGCACCTCGAGCGCTGACCTGCCCCGGGCGCATCCTCGACGCACCACGACCCGGGTCTCCGACAACCCTGTCGGTGACCCGGGTCGCGCCACACCGGGGCGACCGTACTGACAATACGGCCCGCGTGGTGTGAAATGGACGAAGGACCTGCACGAGACAAGGAGGCCCGAGGTGGCTCGTATCGGTGACGGCGCAGACCTGCTGAAGTGCTCGTTCTGCGGCAAGTCCCAGAAACAGGTCAAGAAGCTCATCGCAGGACCGGGCGTGTACATCTGCGACGAGTGCATCGACCTGTGCAACGAGATCATCGAGGAGGAGCTCGGCGAGGCCACCGAGGTCGGCATGACGGAGCTGCCCAAGCCCCGCGAGATCTTCTCGTTCCTCGAGCAGTACGTGATCGGCCAGGAACCGGCGAAGCGCGCGCTCGCCGTCGCCGTCTACAACCACTACAAGCGGGTGCAGGCCGCGCCGCCGGCGAAGGGCGACGACGACTCCGTCGAGATCTCGAAGTCCAACATCCTGCTCATCGGTCCCACCGGCACGGGCAAGACCTACCTGGCGCAGACGCTCGCCAAGATGCTCAACGTCCCGTTCGCCATCGCGGACGCCACCGCCCTCACCGAGGCGGGCTACGTGGGCGAGGACGTCGAGAACATCCTGCTCAAGCTCATCCAGGCCGCTGACTACGACGTCAAGAAGGCCGAGACGGGCATCATCTACATCGACGAGGTCGACAAGGTCGCCCGCAAGGCGGAGAACCCGTCGATCACGCGGGACGTCTCCGGCGAGGGCGTCCAGCAGGCGCTGCTGAAGATCATCGAGGGCACGAGCGCCTCGGTGCCCCCGCAGGGCGGACGCAAGCACCCTCATCAGGAGTTCATCCAGATCGACACGTCGAACGTGCTGTTCATCGTGGCCGGCGCCTTCGCCGGGCTGGACGACATCATCGCCGCGCGCGCCCGCAAGCGGGGGATCGGCTTCTCCGCACCGATGGAGTCGGGCGGAGACGAAGACCTCTTCTCGGAGGTCCGGCCCGAGGACCTGCACAAGTACGGCCTCATCCCCGAGTTCATCGGTCGGCTCCCCGTCATCGCCTCGGTCTCCCCGCTCGACCGCGAGGCACTGGTGCGCATCCTCACCGAGCCTCGCAACGCGCTGGTCAAGCAGTATCAGCGCATGTTCGAGATCGACGGCGTCCGGCTGGAGTTCGCGGACGACGCGATCGACGCCATCGCCGAGCAGGCGTTGCTGCGGGGCACCGGCGCCCGTGGGCTCCGCGCCATCATGGAGGAGGTCCTCCAGCAGGTGATGTTCGACGTCCCCAGCCGGGACGACGTCGAGGGCGTGGTCGTGACGCGGGACGTCGTGGAGGAGAACGTCAACCCGACGATCGTCCCGAGGTCTTCCGGGCCGGTCCGCAACCGCAAGTCGGCCTGAGAGCCGTCCGTCAGGCGTAGATCGCGTCGATCTCGGCGGCGAAGTCCTTCACGACCAGGGCGCGCCGCACCTTCATCGACGGCGTGAGGTAGCCGCTGGACTCCGTCAGGTCGCCGTCCAGGACCCGGAAGGCGCGGATCTGCTCGGCCCGTGACACCGCGGTGTTGGCCGCGTCGACGGCCTCCTGCAGGGCGGCGAGGACGGCGGGGTGCTCGCGTGCCGCCGCGACGGAGAGCGGGGGCAGGCCGCGCGCCGCGAGCCAGCGCGGCAGCAGCTCGGCGTCCAGGGTGACCAGCGCGGCGACGAACGGGCGCTCGTCGCCCACGGCGACCACCTGGGAGACGAGCGCGTGGGACCGCACGGCGTCCTCGAGCGGCGCCGGCGCGACGTTCTTGCCCCCGGCGGTCACGAGGATCTCCTTGGCGCGTCCGGTGAGTCGCAGGTTGCCCCGTGCGTCGATGTGGCCGAGGTCGCCCGTGCGGAACCAGTCGCCGTCGAACGCCTCCGCGGTCCGCAGCGCGTCGTTCGCGTAGCCCCGCATCACGTGCGGGCCACGGACCTGCACCTCGCCGTCGTCGGAGATCCGGGCCTCCGTCCCGGGGAACGGCGGGCCCACGGTGCCGATGGCGACCGATCCCGGCAGGTTGACCGCCGTCGGTGCCGTGGTCTCGGTCAGGCCGTAGCCCTCGAGGATCGTCAGCCCCGCTCCCCGGTAGAAGTGGCCCAGCCGTTCGCCGAGCGGCGCCCCGCCGGAGATGGCGTGGCGGACCCGGCCGCCCATGGCGGCGCGCAGCCTGGCGAGCACCAGGCGGTCCGCCAGGGCGTGCTGGAGACGCAGCGCGAGGCCCGGCCCGCCGTCGTCCAGGGCACGCGACCACGCCGTGGCGACCCGGGTGCCCCAGGCGAAGACGCGGCCGCCCAGGCCGCCCCCGGCCGACTGCTCGGCAGAGTTGTAGACCTTCTCGAACACGCGCGGTACCGCGAGGAGGTAGGTCGGACGGAACCCGCGCAGGTCCGCCACGAGGTTCTTCACGTCGCCGGTGTGCCCCACGACGGTCGTGCCGGCGATCGCCGCCACCTGGATCAGGCGCGCGAAGACGTGCGCGAGCGGCAGGAACAGCAGCGTCCGGGCGTCGTGCGCCGCGACCACGTCCGGCAACGCCACCCGGGCGTTGAGCGCCAGGTGGCAGAAGGCCCGGTGGGTCAGCTCGGCGCCCTTGGGCCGGCCCGTCGAGCCCGAGGTGTAGACGATCGTGGCCAGGTCGTCCGGCCCCACGGCGTCACGGCGCGCGACCACCTCGCGGTTCGACACGCGGCGGCCGGCCGCACGCAGCGTCGCCACGGCGGCGTCCTGCGCGCCGCAGCGGCCGCCGTCGAGCACCAGGACCCCCTCGAGCTCGGGCAGGTCCCCGTCCACCTGACCGACGGCGTCGGCGTGCGCGCGGGTCTCGACGACGGCGAGCTTGACCCGGGCGTCGGCCAGGATCCAGTGCACCTGCTCGGGCGAGCTGGTCTCGTAGACCGGCACGGGGACCGCGCCGGCGGTCCAGATCGCGAAGTCGAGCAGCGTCCACTCGTAGCGGGTGCGGCTCATGATCGCGACGCGGTCACCGGGCTCGATGCCGTGCGCGACGAGACCGCGGGCCACCGCCAGGACGTCGGCGTCGAACTCGTGGGCGGAGACCGCCGTCCACGCGTCGCCGTCGCGACGTTCGAGCAGCGGGTCGTGGCCCGTGCGTCCGACCCGGTCGGCGAGGAGCGAGGGGATGCTGGTGCCCTCCGGCACCTCCACGAGGCTGGGCGTCGCGGCATGGTTCATCGGGAAGTGTCTCCGGCTACGGGGGTTCGGCTCCGGACGCGGAGCCTGCAGGACACTACACGGCCGAGGTCACATACCGGTCACGTCCCCCGATGACGAGGGGCGAACGTAGGATCGGGACATGGTCCAGCCCTTCGACGAAGCGCCCGTGCCCGAGACCGGTCGGGCGCTGCCGCCCGAGATCCTCGAGCTGCGCAGCACCATCGACAACATCGACGCGGCGCTCGTCCACCTGCTGGCCGAGAGGTTCCGGGCGACCGAGCGGGTGGGGCAGCTCAAGGCGACGGACGGGCTGCCGCCCGCCGACCCGCAGCGGGACCGCCAGCAGATCGACCGCCTCAAGACCATCGCCTCGGGTGCGGGGCTGGACCCGCAGTTCGCCGAGGAGTTCCGCCACTTCATCGTCTCGGAGGTGATCCGGCACCACGAGCGGATCGCCGCGGAGCACGAGGCCGGCCGGCGGGCGGGCAACGCGCCACCTCTCGACACATACAGTTGAAGGGGTCGTCGAGACCCTGAGGGCCACTGAGGCCCCCCGAGGCCGGCGCATGTTCGTGGACGGCGAACCGGCGCCGCCGGGGGCGCGTCGTGGGTGGCGCGCCGCGAGGATCCGTCGCACGCTGGGAGGCACAGTCGACGGACCCAAGGGGGATCCTGCATGACGATCGAATGGCTCAAACCTCTCGTCGGCCACCCGGGCCCGTTCGCGACCGTCTATCTCGACGCGACGCGTGCGGCCGAGGCCGGGGACAGGGACGTGGCGAACCGCTGGCGCTCGGTGCGGCGGATGCTGACGAAGCAGGGCGCACCGGACGGTGTGCTGCGCGATCTCGACGACGCGGTCGACCGCCCCACGTGGGTGCCGGGACCGCACGGCCGCGTGCTGATCGCCGACGCCGACGGTGTCCTGGTCGACCGGGTGCTGCGCGAGCCACCCGCCGTCATGGCCGGCGTCTGGCACCAGGTGCCGTCGCTGCTGCAGGCGGCACGCTCCGCGGACCAGGCGGTGGACGCGCTCTGCGTCGCCGTCGACCGCCAGGGCGCGGACTTCTGCGCCCTGGACGGCGAGGGCAACCCCGTGGGGGAGGTGGAGACCTTCGAGGGGTCGCACGACGAGGTCTCCAAGACGTCGAGCACCCGGACCAAGCGGGCCACCATCGAGTCCCGTGCCGAGGACTCGTGGCGCCGCAACGCCGAGGCCGTCGCCGGTGAGATCGGGCGCCGTGTGGCGTCCGGCCAGCCGGAGATCGTGCTGCTGACCGGCGACGTGCGGGCCGTGAACCTCGTCCGCGGCGCGCTGGGCCAGGAGGTGGCCCGCATTGCGGTCGAGGTGCCGGGCGGTGGCCGTGGGGGATCCGGCGTCCACCCCGGGGCCTTCGCGGCAGCCGCCGCCGACGCCCTCGACTCCTTCCGGGAACGTCGCCGCGAACGCGTCCTGGCCGAGCTCCGCGAGGGGCTGGGCCGCGAGGCGGGGGCGGTGACGAGCGTGGACGACGTGGTCGAGATGCTCTCGCGAGGTCAGGTCAAGCACCTCGTGCTGTCCGAGCAGCTCGCCGACGACGCGGCGCGTGCGCTGCGCTCCTGGAGCGACGGCGAGACCAACGGGTCGGCGACCGGCGGCCTGCTCAACGGCCGGAACCTCTGGATCGGCCCGGAGCCGCTGCACATCGGTGTCGCGAGGGCCCAGCTGGTGGACCTGGGCGTCACGGAGGGTCTGGAGGAGCTGCCGGCGGCGTCGGCGCTCCTGCGCGCAGCCGTCGCTCAGGACGCGGGTCTCGTGTTCGCGCCCGAGGGGTCCGTCGATCTCATGGACGGTGTCGGTGCGACGCTGCGGTGGCACGACGACGGCACACCGCACGAGTCGGCGGACTCGATGAGCGGTGACAGCGGGCGTCGCAGCTCGCTCTGACGACGGACGGACGCCGGGGCGGTACGCGGTCTCGCGTACCGCCCCGGCGTCCCTCGTCGTGCCTGGCTCGCGGTGGCGTCAGCCGCGGGGCTTCTTGGCGGGCGGCTCGCCCAGCTCGGAGGCGGTGACGACGATGCCGCCCTGCACGTCCGGGTTGCCCTGACCCTCGGCCGCCTCGACGAGCTCGAGCGTGCCCTCGACGCGTCCTGCACCACGGATGTCGCCGATCGCCGACTCGACGCCGGGAAGCAGCGCGGCCGGGACGGCCACCGTCCCCGACAGGATCGGCGTCCGCATCGAGACCTTGGCCGCGGACTTGACCTTGCGCAGCGCCGCGAGGGCGTTCCCGGCGGCGGCCAGGGCCAGCGGGTCGGCGTCGGCGGCCGCCGACCGCAGCGGCTGCGCCGTCGGCCACGGTGCCCGGTGCACCGAACCGGTGCGCCACCAGGACCAGACCTCCTCGGTGGCGAACGGGATGAACGGCGCCAGCAGGCGCAGCATCACGTCGAGCGCGATCGCGAGCGCCGTGCGCGCGGACACCGTCTCGGCGGTCAGGTCGCTCGCCGACGCCCCGGCCCCGTAGGCGCGGTCCTTGACGAGCTCGAGGTAGTCGTCGCAGAACGCCCAGAAGTAGGACTCGGTGATCTCGAGCGCGCGCGTGTGGTCGTACGCCTCGAGCGCGGCGGTGGCCTGGTCGACGACGTCGGCCAGCCCGGCGAGCATCGCGCGGTCGAGCTCGACGGTCACGGCGGCCGGGTCGAGGGTGATCTCGCCGGTGCCGGACTCCGGGTCGACGCCGAAGGTCAGGGCGAACTTCGAGGCGTTGAGCACCTTGATCGCCAGCCGGCGACCGATCTTCATCTGGCCGACCTCGAACGCGGCGTCCGTGCCGAGGCGTGCCGCGGCGGCCCAGTAGCGCACCGCGTCGGAGCCGTGCTCGACGAGCAGATCCATCGGGGTGACGACGTTGCCCTTCGACTTCGACATCTTCTTGCGGTCCGGGTCCAGGATCCAGCCGCTGATGGCGGCGTTCTTCCACGGCAGCACGCCGCACTCGAGGTGCGAGCGCACGACGGTGGAGAACAGCCAGGTGCGGATGATGTCCTGACCCTGCGGGCGCAGGTCCATCGGGTACACGCGCTCGAAGAGGTCGGCGTCCCGCTCCCAGCCGGCCACGATGAGCGGCGTCAGCGAGGACGTCGCCCAGGTGTCCATGACGTCGGCGTCGCCGACGAACCCGCCCGGCTCGCCGCGCTGAGACTCGTCGTAGCCCGCCGGCGCCTGGGAGGTGGGGTCCACCGGGAGCTCGGCGGCCGTCGGCGTGATCGGGTGGTCGTGGTCGATCTCGCCCGACGCGAGCACCGGGTACCAGACAGGGACCGCCACGCCGAAGAACCGCTGGCGCGAGACCAGCCAGTCGCCGTTGAGGCCACCGACCCAGTTCTCGTAGCGCACGCGCATGAAGTCGGGGTGGAAGTCGAGCTCCTTGCCGCGGGCCAGCAGCTCGGACTTGAGGTCGCGGGTGGTCCCGTCGGCGCTCCACTCCCGGCCGCCGTTGCGGATGTACCACTGGCGCGAGGTGACGATCTCGAGGGGCTTGTCGCCCTTCTCGTAGAAGTTGGTCATGCGCTGGGTGGGCTTCGGGTCGCCGTCCAGGTCGCCGCTCTCGACGAGCGCCTCGACGACGGCCTTGCGGGCGCTGAACGTCGTCCTGCCGGCGAGCCCCTCGGCATAGAGCCCGGCGCCGGGGCCGGCGGCGATCCACTCCGGCGTCTCACGGTGCAGGCGGCCGTCACGGCCGATGACGGAGCGGGTCGGCAGCTGCAGCTCGCGCCACCACTGCACGTCGGTGAGGTCGCCGAACGTGCAGCACATCGCGATGCCGGCGCCCTTGTCGACCGAGGCGGCCGGGTGGGCCAGCACGGGGATCTCGACACCGAACAACGGCGACGTCACCGTCGTGCCGAAGAGGTCCTGGTAGCGCTCGTCGTCCGGGTGGGCGATGAGGGCGACGACGGCGGGCAGCAGCTCGGGCCGGGTGGTCTCGATGTGGACCGGGGTGCCGTCGGGTCGGTGGAAGGCGACGCGGTGGTAGTGGCCCGGGTACTCGCGCGCCTCGAGCTCGGCCTGGGCGACGGCCGTCTGGAACGTCACGTCCCACAGCCCCGGCGCCTCGGCCTGGTAGGCCTCGCCCCGCTCGAGGTTGCGCAGGAACGCCCGCTGCGAGGCGGCGCGCGACGTCGCGTCGATCGTCTGGTACGTCTGCGACCAGTCGACGCTCAGGCCGAGCCGGCGCCACAGCTCCTCGAACTGGCGCTCGTCGTCGGCGGTGAGACGCTCGCACAGCTCGATGAAGTTGCGGCGGCTGATCGGGACCTGGTCGGCAGGCTTGACGGCCTTGCCCTCGGTGCCGGCGTGCGGAGGCTCGAAACCCTCCACGTACGGCAGCGACGGGTCGCACCGCACGCCGAAGTAGTTCTGCACGCGGCGCTCGGTGGGCAGGCCGTTGTCGTCCCACCCCATGGGGTAGAAGACCTCCTTGCCGCGCATGCGCTGGAAGCGGGCCACCACGTCGGTGTGGGTGTAGCTGAACACGTGGCCGACGTGCAGCGAGCCGGAGACGGTGGGCGGCGGGGTGTCGATCGAGTAGACCTGCTCGCGCGTCGCCGTACGGTCGAAGGCGAAGGTGCCCTCGGCCGACCAGCGCTCGTCGAACTTCTGCTCGAGCCCGTCCGTGCTGACCTTGTCCGGTACCTCCCGGACCACCGCGCGCACGACGTCGCCGGACTGGCCGGTACCGGTGGTGGGTGCGGAGGTCTGTGCGAGGGCCGCGTCGGACTGCGTGCTGGCCCCGGTGCTCGGGAAGTCGCTCATGGTCAGACATTGTCCCAGATCGCGCTCCGTCCTCGACACGGATCCCGCTGCTCGAAATTCTCTGACTATGATCAGAGGTATGGCTTCTCGTCCTTCCGCACCGGCCGACCCCGACCTGCCCGACGTGCCCGGGCACGTCGAGGTGGTCCGCCGCTTCAACCGCAGCTACACCCAGCGCATCGGCGTGCTGGACGACTCGTTCCTGGGTCTCGGCATGCCGCTCGGCACGGCCCGGCTGCTCTACGAGATCGGCGTCCAGGCCGGGACGACCCGCGACCTGCGCGCCCGCCTCCAGCTCGACTCGGGCTACCTGAGCCGGCTGCTGCGGCGGCTGGAGTCCGACGCGCTGGTGTCCGTGGAGCCCGACCCGGACGACCGCCGTCGGCGGCGGGTGGACCTCACCCCGGCCGGACGGCGGGCGTGGGACGAGCTCGAACGGCGCTCGGGCGAGCGCGCGCGACACCTGGTCGCACCCCTGACCGAGCGTCAGCGCGACCGGCTGGCGGCCGCGCTGGCCGAGGCCGACCTGCTGGTCCGCGCGGCCACCGTCGAGATCGAGCAGGTGGACCCGACGGACCCGGCCGCGCTCGCCGCCGTCCGGGCCTACGTCGACGAGCTCGACGAGCGGTTCCCCGGCGGCTTCGCGGTGGGCGACCTCGCCGCGGGCACGGAGGGACTACGGCCACCCGACGGCGCCTTCGTCGTCGCCACCAGCGACGGCGTCCCGGTCGCCTGCGGGGGAGTGCAGCGGCTCGGCGGGGGCGTCGGCGAGATCAAGCGCATGTGGGTGCACCCGCGGTGGCGCGGCGCCGGTCTCGGATCGCGGCTGCTGCGCCACCTGGAAGGTGTCGCGGCCGACCTGGGCCACACCACCGTGCGTCTCGACACCCACGGGACGCTGGCCGAGGCGGTCGCGATGTACGAGCGCGCGGGGTACCGCGCCGTGGACCGGTACAACGACAACCCGCACGCCACGCACTTCTTCGCCAAGAGACTGCGTCGCACCGGGTGAGGGATAGGCTCGGGAGCATGGCTTCTGATCTCACCGTCGGCTACGCCGCGATGCTCGAGCAGTTCCACCCCACCGAGGTCGTCGATCTCTCGGCCTACGCGGAGGAGCACGGCTTCTCCGGGGTGATGGCGGCCGACCACTTCCAGCCGTGGGTCCCGCAGCAGGGGCAGGCCGCGTTCGTGTGGAACGTCCTCAGCGCGCTCGGCGAGCGCACGCGCGGGGACCTCGGTCCCGGGGTGACGGCGCCGACGTTCCGGTGGCACCCGGCGATGGTGGCCCAGGCCTCCGCGACGCTCGCGGCGATGTACCCGGGCCGTCACTGGCTCGGCCTCGGTTCCGGTGAGGCGCTCAACGAGCACGTCACCGCCGGCTACTGGCCCGAGGCGCCCGAGCGCATCAACCGGATGTTCGAGGCCATCGACATCATCAAGAAGCTCTTCGCCTCCGGGCTGGAGGGCAAGGACGTCAAGCACTCCGGCCAGTTCTACAAGATGGAGTCCACGCGGCTGTGGACGATGCCGGAGGTCGCCCCGGAGATCCTGGTCGCCACCGCGGGGCCGGTCACCGCGAAGCGTGCCGGCAAGCACGCCGACGGCCTGATCACCGTGGGCGCCCCGCTGGAGAAGATCGAGATGCTGTTCGGCCGGTTCGACGCCGGGGCGCGCGAGGTCGGCCGCGACCCCGAGCCGATGCCGAAGGTGCTGCAGGTGCACATGTCGTGGGCGGAGACGGACGAGGAAGCCATGGCGAACGCCATGACCGAGTGGCCCAACGGGGGCATGAAGTTCCCCAAGGCGGACATCCGCTCGCCGCACGACTTCGCGCAGATGGCCAAGCTGGTCCGTCCGGAGGACTTCGAGGGCCGCATGGTCGTCTCCGCCGATCCGGACAAGCACCGCGAGGCGATCCAGAAGTACGTCGACCTCGGCTTCGACCGGATCTACCTGCACAACGTGGGCCGCAACCAGCGCGAGTGGATCGAGACGTTCGGCCGCGAGGTGCTGCCGAAGCTCGTCCGGTGAGCGCGGCCGACGGCGGGACGCACGCCGCGTGGGACGCACACCTCGAGGTGTGGGCGCCGGCAGGGCTCGGCGAGGTGCGTCCGGGCGACGACCTCGCCACGCTCGTCGCTGACCTGCTCGCGGGAGAGGCGCTCGCGGAGGGCGACGTCGTCGTCGTCACGTCCAAGATCGTGTCCAAGGCCGAAGGCCGGGTCGTGCACGCCGCCGACCGGGAGCAGGCGATCACCGACGAGACGGTGCGCGTCGTGGCGGTGCGCGAGCGGCCCGGCGGGCTCCCGCCGCTGCGGATCGTGGAGAACCGGCTCGGCCTCGTGATGGCCGCGGCCGGGGTCGACGCCTCGAACACGCCGGAGGGCACGGTGCTGCTGCTGCCCGAGGACCCGGACGCCTCGGCCCGGGCGCTGCGGGCCGCGCTGCGCGGTCGCTTCGGGATCGACCGCCTCGGTGTGGTCGTGACCGACACGGCGGGGCGCCCGTGGCGGGACGGGCTGACCGACATCGCGATCGGCGCGGCCGGCGTGACCGTCGTCGACGACCTGCGGGGTGGGGCCGACACCCACGGCAGGGAGCTGTCGGTCACCGTCGCCGCCGTGGCCGACGAGGTCGCCGCGGCCTCCGAGCTGGTCCGTGGCAAGGCGACCGGTCGAGCCGTGGCGGTGGTGCGCGGCGTGGCACGGTACGTGCTGGCGGGGGACGGTCCGGCGGGCGACGGCGCGGGGGCACGCAGCCTCGTGCGCGGTGGACCCGACGACCTCTTCCGGGAGGGGACGGCCGAGGCGTACGCGCGCGGCCTCGCGGACGGCCGCGCCGAGGCGGCACGGCAGGAAAACTGATGGCCGGACGGCGGCCCTGTCGGTAGCGTGACCCGCATGCTGCCTGCGGAGTGGATCGAGCACCGGCGACCCGGCGACCGTGAGGTGATCGGCTGGATCCGCCCCGACGGCGACGACTGGGTGGCCGTCTCGCTGCTGGGTCACGACCTGACCGGGCCGATCGACTGGCTGGCCGCCGAGGAGGCGCTCGACGCGACCAGCCTGGCGTGGTTCGCCGACCCGTGGATGCTCGAGTCCGAGGGTGGTCCGCTGCGCGTCCGGATCGTGGAGGTCACCCCCGACCAGGTCGTGGTGCAGACCGACGACTTCGGCGCGATCGACGCGCCGGTCGAGCGGTACGTGCTGCCGTGGCCGGCGCCGTCCCGCCTGCGCGAACGACGCTCCGGCGACCCCGACGGCCGCGTCCTCGCCGGAGTGCCGGACGAGACGTCGCCGGAGTCGCGCTAGGGCGGTTCAGACGGGTTCGAGGCGGGCCCCGAGCAGGCAGAACTCGTTGCCCTCCGGGTCGGCGAGGACGTGCCAGGGCTCGTCGCCGCTCTGGCCGACGTCGGCCCGGCGCGCACCGAGGCTCAGGAGGCGTTCGAGCTCGGCGTCCTGGTCGCGGTCGGTGGCGTTGACGTCGAGGTGCAGCGGGAGCTTTCCCCGCCTCGGGTCGTCGGTGCGGCTGAGGACGATCGTCGGTTGCGGACCGCCGAACCCGGCCCGCGGCCCGATCTCGATCGACCCGCCCTCCTCGCGGTCGAGCTCGACGAAGTCGAGGACCTCGCACCAGAACCGGGCAAGGTTCTCCGGGTCGTGGCAGTCGAGGACGAGCTCGCTGAGACGGCACGCCATGGTTCTTCTCCTCTCAGTCCGTGGTGACGGCAGGGGCTTCCACCGGAGTAGGCTCACCGCCCGTGATCCGGACGAGCTCGTCGAAGGTCGTCGGGAAGACGGTGCGTGCGTGGCCGGCTGCGGCCCAGACCTCGTCGAAGGCCGCCAGCGCGGTGTCGACGAGGGTCCGCACGGGGGCGGGGTGCCCCAGGGGTGCGACCCCGCCGATCACCTGGCCGGTCGCCTCCTTGACCAGCTCCTTCGACGCCCGCCCGACGCGGCCCCCGAGGCGGTCGCCCAGGAACGCCGTGTCCACGCGGTGGGCACCGGAGGTCAGGACCAGCAGCGGTTCACCGTCCAGGGTGAAGACCAGGGAGTTCGCGATCGCGCCGACCTCGACGCCCAGCGCCTGCGCGGCGGCCGCGGCCGTGGTGACCGCGTCGTCGAACCACCGGATGCCGTGGGCGGCGGTGCCGGCGTCGGCGGTGACGAGCGCGGCCCGGACCTGGTCGACCGCGGAGTGGGACGTCGAGGCGCTCATGCCCCCGGAGCGTAGCGGCCGTCACCGGCCCGTGCAGCCAGATATCGCGAGCGGCACCCGGCCCGGTGGCCGACGACGGCGCGGCGGAACTGCGCGCCACCGTCGCCGCTGTCGTCGGCAGGCGCTACCGTCACGGGGTGAGGCCCGGGCATCAGCGCCAGGGCCGGGAGAGGAACCACGGATGACGCAGCACGTGACGAGCGTGACCGGTGACCGCATAGGGTTCGACCGCTATGGCGAGGACGGCCCTGCCGTCGTGTTCGTGGCCGGCGCCGGACCGTTCCGGGCGACGGACCCCGTCACCACCCGGACGGCGCAGCTCTGCGCCGAGCAGGGTCTCGTGGCGGTCGTGCACGACCGTCTCGGTCGTGGCGAGAGCCCGGCGGACGGGCCGCTCGACCTGGACCGCGAGCTGCACGCGCTCTCCGCGGTGATCGACGCGGCGGGTCCACCCGCCGTGCTGGTCGGGCACTCCTCCGGCGCCGCCCTCGCCCTCTGCGCCGCGGACGCGGAGCTGCTGACGGCCGGCCTGCTGCTGTGGGAGGCACCGCTCGCCGCACCGGCGGACGACGTCGCCGAGTGGATCACCGAGTTCGAGCGCCGCCTGGACGCCGAGGACTTCGTCGGTGCCACGGAGCAGTTCATGAAGGACATGCCCCCCGAGTGGCTGGAGGGCATGCGCGCCTCGCCCGACTTCGAGCTCCTCGCGCGCGCCGCGGTGAGCCAGCGGGCCGACGGCCAGGCCCTGGTCCGGGCCACCGACCTGGTCGAGACCGAGCGCCTGCGTGAGCTCGCCATCCCGGTGCTGGCCACCTACGGGTCGCACACCTTCCCGGAGATGCCGGTGGCGGCCGAACGGATCGCCGGAGCCGTCACCCGCGGTGCGGTGGAGGAGGTCGCCGGCGCCCAGCACACGTGGGATCCGGAGGCGATGGCGGAGCGGATCGTGCGCTTCGTGCGCGACGGCGCCTGAGGACTACCTCGCGCGGTCCTGCCCCGTCTCGACGTCGGGGGTGGCGTCGACGGTCTCGGTCTCCGCGGCGCCCTCAGCGTCCGCGGTGCTTTCGGCTTCCGAGGGTACCGAGGCATCGTCCGCAGCGCGATCGGTGCGATCGGGCGGCACGCCGTCGGTGACGTCGTCGCCGGAGAGCCATCGCAGCCAGTTGTTCCGCGGGTCGCCCTCCAGGACGAGCGCCCGCACGAGCAGCGTCAAGGGGATCGCCAGGATCGCACCCAGCGGGCCGATCACGAAGGTCCAGAACACCACGGAGACGAAGCTCAGGGTGAGCGAGAGCGAGACGGCGTCGGCCACGAACTTGGGCTGGACGAACACCTGCAGCACCACGTTGACCACGCAGTACACGGCGACGACGGCGAGAGCGAGCTGCCAGCCGCCGACGACGAACCCCATCACCATGGGCGGCACGAGCCCGAGGACGAACCCGATGTTGGGCACGAAGTTGGTCACGAACGCGAGGATCGCCCAGATGCCCGCGCCGGGGACGTTGAGGAGCCAGAGCGCGACGCCGTCGACCACCGCCACGACGGCCCCGAAGGTCGCGTTGACGACGTAGTAGCGGCGCACGCCGGTGCTGAACCGGGTGGAGCGGTCGATCGCGTCCGCGCGCGTGGTGCCGAAGTGTTCCCGCGCCGTCGAGTAGCGCGCGGCGTCGACGGCCATGAACACGGCGTAGGCCAGGACGAAGAAGAACGCGGTGCCGATGGTGACCACGGTCCCGCTGACGGTCCCGGCGACCGAGAGGATGTTCGAGGGCTGGAGCCAGGACGTCACGGTGTCGGTGATCTGTGTGTCGATGCCGGTCGCGGCGAGCTGGTCCTCGACGTCCGCCACCGAGGCCGCGAGCTGGGGGATGTAGCTCTGCACGAGCTCGGCGAACCGGAACCCGGCCCACACCAGCATGGCGAGGAACGCCGCGAGGATGAGGTAGGCGACCACGACGACGACCACGGTCGCGGCCCAGCGTGGCCAGCCGTGCGCCTCGAGGGGGAACCGTACCGGATGGCAGATGATGATGATCACGGCGGCGAGGAACAGCGGCGCCAGGACGCCCGACGCGAAGTGGACCGCTGCCAGCACGGCCGCACCGGCGGCCAGCACCAGCAGGGTCCGGGTGGCCGGGCCCAGACCGGGGTCCGTGCGGGGCAGGCCGGGCGAGGTGCTGGGCGTCGACGTCACGCGTCGACCCTAGCGGCCCGGCCCGGGACCGGCAGCGGGCCGCGCCGACCGGTCCGGCGCCGACGGGCGGGGCTATGCTGCCGAGTAGGAGTCGACACGAGGTGGTGGCGGACGGTGCGCGGCGAGGTGGTCCGGTACGACGCGATCAAGGGGTACGCCTTCGTCGCGGCCGATGGTCTCGACGAGGACGTGTTCCTGCACGTCAACGACATCGACTTCGACAAGGCGCTCCTGGCGGTCGGCGCGGTGATCGAGCTCGACCACGAGATGGGAGAGCGCGGTCCGCGTGCGCTCAGTGCGTCGCTCGTGCGGTCGCCCGTGGCCGACGCCGTGCAGGCGGCGATGGCCGGCGACCGGCTCCCGCCGGCGGAGCCGGGGACGACGACGTCGCCCGTCCCGAGCAGCCACGCGCACGACGGGTTCGCGGACGTCCTGTCGGCGGCCGAGCTGCGCGGCGAGGTCACCGAGAGGCTGCTCGCCGCGGCCGGTGACCTCACCGGGCGTCAGGTGCTCGCCGTGCGTGGCGTCGTCGAGCGGATCGCGCGTGCCCACGGCTGGCTGGACGCGTGAGCCGCTACATCCACTTCTTCCAGCGGAACACCCCGTAGAGGCCGACGCTCACCGCGAGCATGGCGAGCAGCGCGGCGGGGTACCCCCACACGGCGTGCAGCTCGGGCATGAAGTCGAAGTTCATGCCGTAGATGGCGCCGACGAGGGTCGGGGCGAAGAGGATGGCGGCCCAGCCGGAGATCTTCTTGACCTCGTCCCCCTGCTTGATCGAGACCTCGGTCAGGTGCGTCATCTCCTCGTTCTGCCGCTGCGCCACGAGGGTCGCGTTCACGGTGAGGATGTCGCGCAGCGCGACGCGGAACGTCTCCACCGACTCGGCGACCTCGATGAGGTGGTCGGCGACGTCGCGCAGGTACGCCTGGAGCTCCTCGTCGACCTGGTACTTCTCGGCGCCCTTGGCCAGCGACTGGCACACGTTCTGCAGGGGACGCACCGCACGCTGGAAGTCGACGACCTCGCGCGAGAGCTCGTAGATGCGCCGGGACACGGACTTGTCGCCGGAGAACACCTCGGACTCGATCTGGTCGATGTCGAAGTCGAGCCCGGACACGACCGGCGCGTAGTCGTCCACGACGCGGTCCATGATCGCGTAGAGCACCGCCTCGGGGCCGCGCGAGAGCATCTGCGGCGTCGACTCGAGGCGACCGCGGACGGTGGCGAGGTCGGGGGAGTCGCCGTGGCGCACGGACACCACGAAGTCGGGGCCCACGAAGAGGTGCAGCTCGGAGAACTCCACCTCCTCGATGGAGTCCAGGTAGCGCGCCGCGTGGAGGACCACGAAGAGGGTGTCGCCGTACCGCTCGATCTTGGGGCGCTGGTGGGCCTGGATGGCGTCCTCGATCGCCAGCGGGTGCAGGTCGAACTCGCGCGCCAGGGCGGCCAGCTCGCGCTCGTCGGGGCGCTCGAGACCGATCCACGCCATGCCGCCCGGGGTCGAGCGCAGTGCACGGAACGTGTCGGCGAGCCGTGTGAAGGACGCGGTCCGGTGGCCGCCGTCGTCGTAGACGGCCGCTGCCACGATCGCGGACCGGGGCCGGATGGGGGTGGGCGGTGTCGCCTCAGGGCCGGCGGCGGGCGTCCCGCCACGACGTGGGCGCAGCGCGCCAAGGACCTGGCGGGGGCGTGCGGAACGAGGAGAGCTGAAGGCCATAGGGACTCCCAGACGTGCAGGAACGGTGGTCTGCGTGCTGTGGATCCCGCGACTGAGGCGGCGTGCCGGTACTGCGTGCAGGGACGGCGGCGTCGTCCCGCGCGCAGCGCAGGACGGTGTCGAGCCGAGGTCAGTCGCGGCTCGGACTACTGGGAGGCTCGCTGCGGGTCATGCGCGGTACCTCCTCGCGGTTCGGGCGGCGTGGTCGCCGCATGCTCTGGGCCGGGCTCATTCTACTCCGGCCCAGGCCAGAGCGCCCGGACAGGGCCCGGTGACCTCACTCACCACGGGGACGGTGGTGTGCTGGACGGACGGTCAGCGCAGCCGCACCGACAGGCACGTCACGCAGCCCTCGAGCTTCTCGAGCTCGGTGACGGGGGTGGTGACGACCTGCAGCCCGCGCTCGCGGAAGATCTCGGCGCTGCGCGGTGCGGCCGCGGACATCAGCACCGTGCCGGGGTCGAGGACGACGACGGCGTTGCCCTCCGGCTCGGGGACGGGCAGGAAGCGTTCGAAGACACGGGGGTCGTCGACCAGCGGCGGGTGCCCGACGACGGTGCCGTCCGGCAGCGCCGTGACCGCGCTCTTGAGGTGGAGCACCTTCGTGACGGGGACCGCCACCACCTGCCACCCGCGCGGGGCGAGCAGGTCGCGCAGCGCGTCGATGCCGGCCTCGTCGGTGCGCGAGCTGCGGCCCACGTAGGCGGTGCGACCCACCTTGAGCACGTCGCCGCCCTCCAGCGTGGCGGGCGCCTCGATCGCCGCGACGTCGAGCCCGAGGCCCTCGACGACGGGCCGCACCGAGTCGAGCTCGCCGCGCCGGGACGCGGCGCCGGGTCGGGTGATGACCGCCAGGTCGTCGAACACGACGACCGTGTCCTCGACGAAGACGCCGTCGGGGTGCTCGTCGGCCGCGGGCAGCTCGGTGACCGACCAGCCGCGCTCGCGGAAGACCGCGACGTACCGATCCCACTGCTCGCCCGCGAGCTCGGCGTCGACCGGGACACGGTCCAGGTGGGTGAGCTCGCCCTCGGCGAGGCGGGGCGAGGGGGGTCGCACGAGGAGACGCTGCATGGGCACAACGTAGCGCGCGGTCCGCGCGGTCCGCCGGTCAGCGTCGTGGGTCGAGCACCGTCATGCCGGCGCGCGGTGCGTCCCGCATCCCCGGCACGAGACCCGCCGCGGTCTCCAGGTCCACGACCTGCCCCACCAGGTCCTGCGGTCGCAGCGTCCCGTCGGCGACGAGGGCCAGCATCTCCGGGTAGTGGGCGGCGGACATCCCGTGCGAGCCCAGCACGTCCAGCTCGAAGCCGATCACGCGGTCCATCGGCACCCTCGGGTGCCCCTCGCCGGCAGGCAGCAGGCCGACCTGCACGTGGCGGCCCCGGCGGCGCAGACCCAGCACCGCCGTGGCGCACGTCGTCTCCGAGCCGACGGCGTCGAGCGAGACGTGCGTGCCGCCGTCGGACAGGTCGCGCAGCCGGGCCGCCACGTCCTCGGCGCTCGCGGAGCCGTCGGCCAGGACGGTGTGCTCGGCCCCTGCCTGCCGGGCGGCCTCCAGCGCGTCGGGGTTGCGGTCGACGGCGACGACCCGCCCGCCGCGGGCGGCGGCCACCATGACGGCGCTCAGGCCCACCCCGCCCGCGCCGACGACGGCGACCCACTCGCCGGGTGCCACGCGGGCGCGGTGCGCCATGGCGCGGTACGCGGTGGCGAAGCGGCAGCCGAGGCTCGCCGCGGCGGTCGGCGAGACGCCGTCGGGCACCGCGACGAGGTTGGCGTCCGCCGCGTGCAGGACGACGAGCTCTGCCCAGGAGCCGTGGTGGGTGAACCCCGGCTGGGTCTGGTCCGGGCAGACCTGCGCGTCGCCGGCCAGGCACCACTCGCACGTGCCGCAGCCGCAGACGAAGGGCGAGGTGACGAGGTCCCCGACCTGCCAGCGCACGACGCAGGCACCCACCTCCTCCACGACGCCCGCCAGCTCGTGGCCGGGAACGTGCGGGAACACCGCGATGTCGGGGTCGTGGCCGGCCCAGCCGTGCCAGTCCGACAGGCACAGGCCCGTGGCGTGCACGCGGATCACCACACCGCCGTCGGGCGCCGCCGGCGCGGGCAGGTCCCGCACGGTGACCGGCCCGCCGGGGCGGTCGAACGCGATGGCACGCACGTCAGGCCGTCTCGGCCACGTGCTTGACGGCCGCGAGCGTGGCGGGGATGCCCTCGTGCGCCATCCGGGTGCGGGCCTCGATCTCGCGGTCGGCGTCCTCGCCGTACCGCTGGGCGAACGCGGCCAGACCCTCGGGGGTGAACTCCCACGTCTCGGTGAGCTCGGTCGCGGCGCCGTCGTCGAGTGCACGCAGCATGTAGCCCCAGCGCACGAAGCCCTGGCCGACGACCCACGCGAACTCGCGCCCCGGGTCCGCGACGACCACCTGCGAGCGGGTCTCCCAGGTGCGCTCCGGGGTCTCGTTCCGGCCAGTGAAGTGGGCGCCGACCTGCGGCGAGGCGCCCGGCTGCGGCGTGTCGGCCTCGTCCCACCAGCAGGCCGTGCAGACGGGGGACCACTCCCCGGTGCGGGTCACGTCCGAGACGAGGTCGTAGACCTCGGCGGGCGGGGCGGCGATCGTGATCGAGGCGGAGTGGGTGCGTGCGTCAGCCATGCCGCATGATGGCACGTCGTCGCGGTCCGGGGCCCGGCGACGGTCACGATTCGGCCACAGGGCGGGTGCAGGCAGTACGGTTCCCGGCGTGAACCTGCGCTCCCGAGCGACGACGCTCCTGATCTGGCTCTTCCTCGCTGCTCTCGCCGCCGTGTCGGTGTGGTCGGTGCTGCCGCCGTCCCCACGAGGTGCCGACGCCCCGGCCGACGAGTTCTCCGCCGAGCGAGCTTTCGCGGACGTCGAGCGTGTGGGGACCGAGGTCCACCCGCACGGCACCGCCGCGAACGACGCCGTGCGCGAGTACCTGGTCGACCGGTTGACCGGGCTCGGCCTGGAGCCCGAGGTGGTCGACGGCGTCGGGATGTCCGGGCGCCTCGGCGACCAGAGCCGGGTGGCCGCCACGCAGAACGTCGTGGCCACCGTCCCCGGGGCGGACCCGACCGCACCGGTGTTCCTCGTCGCGCACTACGACTCCGCCGAGGTCTCCTACGGCGGGAACGACGACGGCGCGGGGGTCGCCACGATCCTGGAGACGGTGCGGGCGCTCGGCGAGGGGCCGGCGCTGCGCAACGACGTCGTCGTCGTGCTCACCGACGCCGAGGAGGCCTGCCTGTGCGGTGCCGAGGCGTTCGTGGACGCCGACCCGCGGGCCGCTGACGGCGGCGTCGTCGTCAACTTCGAGGCGCGCGGGTCCGCCGGCCCGGCCGTCATGTTCGAGACGTCCGACGGCAACGCCGCGCTCGTGGACGCCTACGCGTCCGTGCCGTACCCGGTGGGCAGCTCGCTCGCCGTCGAGGTCTACCGGATCCTGCCGAACGACACCGACTTCTCGCCGTTCCTCGACGACCCGGCCGGGCGCTTCACGGGCCTCAACGCCGCCTACATCGACGGGTCCGCCACCTACCACTCGCCGCTGGACGTGCCGGAGCGCATGTCGCTCGCCTCGTTGCAGCACCACGGCTCCAACGCCCTGGCGCTCGTGCGCACGCTCGGCGACGCGGACGCCGCAGCCCTCGCCGCGCCGTCGGCCACCGACGCCACCTACTTCCCGCTGCCCGGTGGGATCCTCGCCCGCTACCCGGGCTGGCTCGTGTGGCCGCTGGCGCTCGCTGCCCTCGGGGCCGTGGCGGCGCTCGCGGTGCTCGTGGTCCGGCGCCGCGGCGGCGGGCACGACGACGGCGGCACCCGGACGGCCGGGCCCGCCCGGCTCGTGCTGGGCTTCCTCGCCGGGGTGCTGCCGCTCGCGGGGGCCGTGCTGGGCGCCATGGGGCTGTGGGCGCTCATGGTGACGGTGCGGCCCGGCTACGACGAGATGCTCGACCCGTGGCAGCCGTGGGGCTTCCGGGTGGCGCTGCTCGGCATCGTCGCGCTCGTGGTCACGGGATGGTTCGTGGGGCTGCGTCGGTGGCTCGGCGCCCCCGCGCTCGTGGTCGGGGCACTCGGCTGGCTCGCCGTGCTGGGCGTGGCGCTCGCGGCGCTCGCGCCGGGTGGCTCCTACCTGGCCGCGCTGCCAGCGCTGGCGGGCGCCGCCGCCGGCATCGTGGCGCTCCGGCTCGAGAGCGGCCGGTGGCGGGCGCTCGCCGTGGCGCTCGGCGCCGCCGTCGGCGTGGTCCTGCTGGCACCGATCACGGTGCTGTTCTTCCCGGCGCTCGGTCTGGAGACCGGGGCTGCTCCCGCCGTCGTCGCGGTGCTGCTCGGGCTGGCGCTGGTGCCCGCGCTCGCGCTGTCGGTGCCGGAGCGCGGGCGGTCCGGCGGGTGGCTGGTCGGGGCGTGCGCGCTGGTGGCCGCCGGGGCGCTCGGCGTCGGGTTCGCCGTCGACTCGTTCGACGCCGAGCACCCGGAGCCAAGCCGGCTCGCGTACGCGCTGGACGCAGACACCGGTGAGGCCGTGTGGGTGTCGACCGAGAGCACTCCCAGCGACTGGACCGCACGGTACGTCGACGCGCGGGAGGACCGGTCCGCGCAGTTCCCGCCGATGGGTTCCGGAGCATGGTTCGGTGCCGCGGAGGCAGCCGACCTGCCGGCCCCGACGGTCGCGGTCGTCGACGACGTGACGAGCGGCGACGAGCGGACGGTCACCCTGCGGGTCCGTCCAGGTGAGGGCGAGATCGGTACCGCAGGCGCGTTGCGCTACATCGAGCTGAACAGTGCGGCTCAGCCCGATGCCGTGCTGGCGGCCTCCGTGGCCGGGCGAGAGGTGCCAGTGGACGACGACGGCATCCTCGACACCCGCTTCTACGCCCCGGACGGGGACGGCTTCGAGGTGACGTTGACGGTGCGTGGCGGGGAGGGGCTCGACCTGCGCGTGGTCGCCGCTGGCGGGGGCCTCGAAGGGCTGCCCGGCTTCACAGAGCGGCCCGACGGCGTGGGCGTGGGAGGTTCCCACAGCTCGGAGCTGGTGCTGGTCGCCACGACCGTGGTGCTCTGACCCTCAGCCGGCCGTGGCGGAGAGGGTGCTGAGCGGCGCCGGGACCGGACGAGCCGCCACCGCACCGTGGCCGGCGACGTCGACGCCGCTCGCCACGACGCGGGCGGCGCCGTCGGACACCTCCACCGTGGAGACGGACGCGTTGGGCAGCGCGACCACGCCCGACGGGTCCAGGGTCCACAGGAAGGCGCCGAGCGCCAGCCCGTGCCCGACGACGAGGACGTGGGGGTCGCTCGCCGCGCCGCCCGATGGCGTGCCGCCGTCGGCCACGGGGCCGTGCATGGCGACGATGCGGCCGAAGACGCCGCGGACGCGACCCATGAAGTCCGCGCCGGACTCGCCGCCGCCGACGCCGGGGTGCCCGCCGGTGAGCATCGCGGGGACCAGCTCCGCCCAGGGCTGGACCGCGTCGAGCGAGCGCTCGGGGAGGCGTTCGTAGCTGCCGAAGGACAGCTCACGGAGATCGTGGTCGATGCGCAGCCGCTGGTCCGGGTGGTGCTTGAGGATCTCCACCGCCGTCTGGACGGCCCGGCCCTGCGGCGAGGAGTAGACGGCGTCGAACCGGTGGTCGGCCAGGTGCTGGGCCGTGACCCGCACCCCGGCGCGGCCGGTGCGGGTCAGCGGGGAGTCGCAGGCTCCCTGCAGGTGGCGGCGAGCGTTGAGCGTCGTCTGCCCGTGGCGGACGAGGATGAGCGTGAGGGTCATCGTCGAGGTGACCTTTCGTCGGGGTCGTCGGTCTCGACGCTAGGTGCGGCCGATGACCGTCGGGTGGCCGCACGGTGCACGCGGGATGGCCGTCGACCCCGGCGGTGTTGGCGCCCGTGTGACCGTGACCGCCCCGCCGACCGCTCCTGACGTCCCCGAGGTGACCGACGTCGTGGTCATCGGTGCCGGGCAGGCCGGGCTGTCCGCCGCGTACCACCTGCGGCGCCGAGGAGCCGTACCCGCCGCTGCTCCGCCGTCGGGCACCGGCGAGGCGCCGCGCACCTTCGTCGTCCTCGACGCCGAGGACGGGCCCGGGGGAGCGTGGCGGCACCGCTGGCGCTCGTTGCGGATGGCCACGGTGAACGGCATCTACGACCTGCCCGGGCTCGAGCAGCCGGGCGTCGACCCGGAGGCGGCGAGCGTCGACGTGCTGCCCGCGTACTTCGCCGACTACGAGGACGAGCTCGGCCTGGCCGTGGTGCGGCCGGTGCGGGTGCGCCGGGTCGAGCGGACGGCCGACGGCACCGGGCTGCTGGTCCGCTGGGAGGCGGGCGGGCGGTCCGGCACGGTGGCGGCGCGAGCGATCGTCAACGCCACCGGGACATGGACCAAGCCGTTCTGGCCGTACTACCCCGGCCAGGAGTCGTTCCGCGGTCGCCAGCTCCACACGGCCGACTACGTCCGCGCCGAGGACCTGGCGGGGGCGCGGGTCGCGGTGGTGGGTGGCGGGATCTCCGGCGTGCAGCTCCTCGACGAGATCTCGCACGTGGCGCGGACGTTCTGGTTCACGCGGCGGGAGCCCGTGTGGCGCGAGGACTTCGGGCCCGACGACGGCTCGCGCGCCGTCGCGATGGTCGACGAGCGGGTCCGCGAGGGGCTGCCGCCGCAGAGCGTCGTGTCGGTGACGGGGCTGATCCGCACGCCGTCGCTGCACGCTGCCGCGGAGCGTGGCGTGCTCGAGCGGCGGCCGATGTTCACCCGGATCGTGCCCGACGGCGTCGTCACGGTGGACGGCGACGTCCTGCCCGTGGACGTCATCTTCTGGAACACCGGGTTCCGTGCCGCCCTGGACCATCTGCGGCCGCTGCACCTCCGGGAGCCGGGTGGCGGCGTCCGCATGGACGCCACGCAGGTGGCGGGTGAGCCGCGGGTGCACCTGGTGGGGTACGGGCCGTCGGCGTCGACCGTGGGCGCGAACCGCGCCGGACGCGAGGCGGTGGCGCGGATCTTGAGGTTCCTGGCCGCCGAGGACGAACGGCTGCCCGCGCCCTCTCGCGGGGCACGGGCAGCCGACGGTCACCGACGGTCGGTCGAAGACCTCACGGCGCGGTGAGGTCGGCCACCTCCCCGTCCGCGACGGTGGCGACCTGCGCGGCCGTCAGGGCACCGGTGTACACCTGCAGGTCGTCGACGTCGCCCTGGAACGGCGTGTCCCACCAGTTGACCCCGAGGGCGAACACGCCGTCGTCGGTGGTGAGCACGTCCGGGAAGCCGGTCCCGGTGTGCACCACCTCACCGTCGAGGTAGACGGTCACCGCACCGCCCGTCTCGACCGTGAAGACGAGGTGCGACCAGGCGTCGGTCGGGATCTGCGTCCCGGTGAGGCCGTCGTAGTAGGTGCTCGATCCGGCCCACAGCATCGTGCGGTGCTCGTCCCAGCCGGACGGCACGAGGCTCAGCCAGTTGACGTCGTCGCGAGCGGCGAAGAAGGCGGTCGTGTAGTCGGTCAGCCGCTCCGGACGCAGCCACAGGCTCACCGTGTAGTCCTGGCCGGAGATCAGCCCGTCCGGCAGTCGCACTCCGCTCGTGCCGTCCAGGTGGACGGCCTGGCCGTGCGCGCCGTCGGTGAAGGACACCTGGCCGCCGCCGGAGTCGATGCGGTCGCCCGTGACCGTGCCCGCCGCCACGCCACCGGTCGCGGTCAGGTCGCCGTCGAAGGTGTAGCGCGCGACCAGGCCGGGCTCCGGCATCGCCGGGACGGTGAGCTCGAACGCCTTCGTCGCGGTCACGTCGCCGCTCGTCACGGTGGCGGTGAGGGTGACGCCCGCGTCGCCGTCCTGCTCCGACGGGCGCGTGACCGTGCCGTCGGCAGCCACGACCGACTCGTCGCTGGACGACCAGGCGATGGTCGCACCGTGGGTGCCCGTGGTCGGCAGGGCGAGGTCCGCCACCACCGCACCGGTGCCGGGCAGGGTGAGGTCCGCTGCCACCGCGTCGACGATCTGCTGGTCGCTCATCGGGGCCCGGGCGCTGCCCCACAGCGGAACACCCTCGGGTCCCACCACGCTGAACGTCGTGACCCACCGGGCGCCCGTCGGGTCCCACTCGCGCGAGACGACGCCGTCGTACGTCTGGTCGTCGACGTCCAGGCGGAGCCGGTTCTGGGCGGACAGCCGCCAGCGGCCGTCGACGGCGCCGCTGACGCGCCCGTCCTGGTGCAGGGTGACGGTGCTCGCCCGGCGGATGTCCGCGCTGATGGTCTTGTCGTGCTCGATGAACCGGTAGTCGCCCACGACCTGCTTGCGCACGAACTTCGCGGTGTCGTTCCCGCCGGCGTAGCGGTAGGGCGCCGCGACGGGCCAGCCGTCGGCGTTCATCGACATTTCGTGCACGCGGATCTGGTGACGCTCGCCCTGCTCGGGGAACCGGCTGTGGAAGATCAGCAGCATCTCGCCGGTCTCGGGGTCGACGTACGTGGTGTTGTGCCCGGGCGAGACCTTGCCGTCGCCGATGCCGGTGCCCGGCGCGCCGACCTCCCGCTGGAACAGGTAGTTGCCCATGACCTTGACGCCGTAGGGCTCGATGGTGGCGTCGTCGAAGATCGGCAGGTCCGGGTTCGACCTGACCTCGCGCATGTCGTTCCCCGCGGCGTCGACGAACGGGCCGTCCGGGTTCTCCGAGCGCATGACGCGCATGTTGTAGCCGGAGTCGGCGTCCAGCCCGCCGAACGAGGTGAACAGGTAGTAGTACTCCGTCTCGGGGCTGTACATCATGGCGGGCCCCTCGATCCGGCTGTGGTTGCCGCCGGTGAGGTGCGTGCCGTATCCCTGGTCGGGCAGCGGGAGGCCGGTGGAGGGGTCCATCTCCAGGATGAAGATGCCGCCGGAGAACGAGCCGTAGACCATCCACAGCCGGCCCTCGGCGTCGTAGAAGACGTCCGGGTCGATGGCGTTCGGGTGAACCGTCGCGTCGTAGGGGGTGCCGTCCTCGCTCGGGCCCTCGCCGTCGCGGTGCCCGGACTTCAGCAGGATGCCGAGGTCCTCGTAGGGTCCCTCGACGCTGTCCGCCACGGCGACGCCGAGCGCGCTGCGCGGCGAGCTGCCCTCGCAGGCGTTGTAGTACATGTAGAACTTGCCGTCGGCCTCCAGCTGGACGACGTCGGCCGCCCAGAGCGTGTCGGCCTCGGCCCACTCGAAGGTCTCGGCGAGCTCGGTGGTGACGTCGTCGAACAGCGGGTTGTCCGGCGTGACGAGGTTCGCCACCTGTTCCCACTGCTGGAAGTCCGCCGTCTTCGCGGCGGCGAGGTGGGAGCCGAACACGTAGTGCTCGTCGCCGACGGTGATCAGCGAGGGGTCGTGGGTCTCCGCGTCGACGAAGACGGGGGGTTCGGGGTCCGCCGGCGTGGGTGGGGCGGCGCTGGCAGCGCTCGTCGCCACGGCGGCGAGGGGCAGGGTGAGCGCGGCGGCGGTGAGGACTGCGACGCGTCGTGACCGTCTGCGGGTCATGGCGGCTCCTTGGTTCGTCGTCGAACGGCCGGCCCCGACGGTGGGGCCTATACATCGATGTAGACACATCCTTACATCGTTGTATAGACCCGGTCAAGCAGCCGACGCGACGCGCCCGGGGACGGGTACGGCGCATCTCGCGACGCACCCGCCCCCGGGGTGTCGGCTCAGGGCTTGCCGGTCCGGACCTCGAGCACCGCCGCCTCCGACGTGGTCGGCGTCGCGCCGACCTCGCCGGAGACGAGCACGCGGTAGTCGCCCGCGCGCGGCGGGACGGCACGCACGGTGAGGGACGACGACGTCTCACCGGGCAGGTCCGTCCACTCGCCGTCCGCGAGGCGCTGCCACTGGTAGCCGGTCGCCCCGGCGGCCTCGACGTCGAACGTCACCTGCCGGCCCGGTCGCGACGAGGCGTCCTGCGGCTGGCTCGTGACGACCGCCGCCACCGGCGTCTGACCCGCGGTGTACCGCGTGAAGTTGTACTCCCGCGGGGACTGGGGCCGCTGCTCGCCGGTGACCTTGGCCTGCAGGTCGCACTCGCCGTTGGCCTTGATCCTCAGCCACTCGCCCTGGACGTACTCGACGATCTCCTCCTTCGTGTCGCCGCAGGTGTCGACGTGCCAGAGCCGGGCGTCGTCGAGCTCGGTGACCATCTCGCCGTCGCCGGAGTAGACCCCGGTGGGCTCGCCGCACCCGCGGTTCCAGACCATGATCAGGTCGGTCCCGTCACCGGTCCAGTTGTGGATCGGCTCCGGGATGGTGCCGTAGCACCCACGGGTCTGGCGTTCCTCCTGCCACACCATCTCGCCGTCGGAGCCGATGAGGAACAGGCCGTCCAGACCGTTCGAGGACCGGTCGATGCGGTCCAGCCCGAACGCCTCGAGGCCGGGAAGGTCGGCGCGGAACTCTCCGACCATGATGTTCTGCGACTCGACCGTGTCGTCGTTGACCCAGATGGTCTCGCCGGTGTCCCAACGGTGCGCCGAGGTCGAGGCACCGCCGAGGAGCACGTCCGCGGTGCCGTCGGAGTCGATGTCGGCGACCCAGATGGTGTCGGCGTGGTCGGGCAGGTCGGCGCTCCACAGCAGGTTGCCGTCGGCGTCGACCATGTCGTAGCCGATCATGATCTCGTCGCGGCCGTCGCCGTCGAAGTCGTACGGCCACGGGTAGTGCCCGGTGTTGCCCTCGTGCTCCCAGATGACCGTCCCGTCGGACTCGAGCAGCCAGGCCTTCGTGTAGCGGTTCTTCAGCAGGATCTCGTCCGGGTGCCCCTCGCCGTCGGCGTCGACGAACACGATCGCGTCGTGCGCCTGCGGGTCCGGCAGGGCGAAGTCGCGCACGTGCTCGCCGGTGGCGCCGTCGAACACGTAGAAGCGGCCCTCGGCCTCCGTGTCGCCGTCGGGGTACATGACCGCGACGACCTCGAGGTCGCCGTCGCCGTCGGTGTCCACCACCTGGGCGGGGATGTCCTGGCTGTTGTTGCGACCCTCGGGGTCGACCTCGCCGATCTGCCAGAGCTGCTCCCCGGTGGCCGTGAAGGCCGTCATCGAGGCGACCATCGGGCCGTCCCGCAGGGCGCCGGCGTTGATGTGGTGCGGCTGGACCATGACGATCTCCGGGCGGCCGTTGCCGGTGAGGTCGCCGAACCACGGGCGGGCACCGTCACCGGCGACGCTCGTGTCCATCTCGGCGACGGTGGTCGCCTCGATCATCTTCTCCAGCACGGCGTTCTCGGACGGTGCGGAGATGCCGCCCGCCCCGACGGCGCGCACCTGGTAGGTCCAGGTGAAGCAGCACTCGCTGCCGTAGCCGACGTCCAGTGCGCGCGCGGTGTCCTCGGTGCGCTCGAGGAGCTGCCAGTCGTGCGCCTCGTGGTCCGTGCGGTAGACGTCGTAGGCGACGGCGCCGTCGGCGGCGTCCCACGTCAGCGTGGCGGTCGTGCCGTCCTGCGCGCCGTCGATCCGCACGTTCGCGGGGGCCGACGGCGGGTCCTGCTCCTCGTCCGCGGCCTCGATCTCCAGGGCCTGCGAGGGCCCGGACTCGGCGCCGGCGGCGTTGGTCTGCGTCACCGTGTAGACGAGGGTGTCGCCGAGGCGGAGACTCGGGTCGTCGTCGGTGAGGGCGGGTTCGGCCGTGGTGCCGACCTGCTCGACGTCGCCGCCGTTCGTGCTGCGGTAGACCGTGTAGGACTTCGCGTCGGTCCGCGGCTCCCAGGAGAGACCGACGCTGACCGTCGTGCCGGCGACCTCGACGTCCGAGACGAGGTTCGACGGCGGGAGCTGGGAGGAGACCGTGACGCCGTTGATCCGTCCGTCGCGGGCCACGTCGAGGTCGAGGCGGCCGTCGTCGACGGTGACGACGCCGGCCCAGGTGGCGAACTCCCCGGCGCCTGCCTCGAGCGTGCCCTCGTCGGCGCCCTCCACGGCGAGCTCGGTGTAGTTGGCGGCGATCTGGTCGCCGCTGACCACGGTGACCCAGTAGGTGCCGTCGGGGACGTCCGTGGAGAACGTCGTCGTGCCGACGGTGAAGTCGCGGCGGAGATCGTCGGGCGCGCCGCGGTCGCGGACCGCGACCTGCCGTGACAGGCCGTAGCCCGCGCCGTCGTCGTACAGCGTGGTGTGCGCCACGCGGGTGTGGCCGTCCGCGACGGGCGAGCTCGTCGAGCCGAAGTCGAAGCGCTGGTCGACGGCGGTGGCCTCGGTGCTGACCTCGTCCGCCGCGGCGCTGGTGGCCAGGGGGAGCGGGGCGAGCACGACCGCGGCGGCGGTCGCGACGGCGATCGACCGGAGTGGTGGTCGGGTGCTTCGGGGGTGGGTGGGTGACAACGTCGTCCTCCATCGGTGGTCTACCGCGACGACGTCCTGGGATCGACGCCGTCGTCGGTCTGCGGATGCGGCCGTGAATCGATTCAAGACCGCACCGGAAAGCGTATGCCACCCGGCGGGTGAGTGCGAGTGCTGCCGAGTCGTGGATGTTCGGCAGTTTGCGCTCCGTTCGGCAGTTCGAACTGCCGAACGGAGCACGAAGTGCCGAACGAGATGGGAGGAGATGTCGATGAGCTGAACGCTTCTTTTCGCTCGGGCTACCAGATGGTTGCCCCGGCGACGGGTGAAGTTTCTCGAGCCGTCGTGGCGATTCCAGCCGGGCTTCACGCTCGGGCGCCAGCGTGCTCGTGGGGTCGGCAGGGGGCCGGCCCCACGATCACGACAGGAGAAGCTCAGTGAGATCTACTGCCAGCCGATCGACCTCTCGCACGTCCCGGATGCTCGGCGTGACCGGTGGCGGGCTCGCGCTCGTCCTCTCCGGCGCGCTGCTCCCGTCCGCCTCCGCCGCACCCGGCGGGGACGGCTCCTCGTGGGCCGAGTCGGCCTACCGCGGCTCCGTCGACGTCGTCGCCGGGACCGACGAGGACCAGCAGACCATCGACGGTGTGGTCTTCGTCGACAAGAACCAGAACTCCGTGCAGGACCGCGACGAGCGTGGCCTGCGCGGCGTCACCGTCACCAACGGCCGTGACGTCACGACGACGGACCGCCGAGGCCGCTACGAGCTTGCGGTGTTCGACAACATGACGGTGTCCGTCACCCAGCCGCGCGGGTACCAGGTGCCGGTGGACGAGGATAATGTCGCCCAGTTCTTCTACCACCACCTGCCCGAGGGGTCGCCCGAGCTGCGCTACGGCGGGATCGAGCCCACCGGGCCGCTGCCGGACGCGGTGAACTTCCCGCTCGTGAAGAGCGGCCTCACGGGGTCCGCCGCCCAGCAGTGCGTCATCGGCGGTGACATCCAGACGTACACCCAGGATGAGGTGGACTACGCCCGCAACGGCGCGTTCGCCGACCTCGCCGCGCGGACCGACTACACCGGCTGCGGCGCGCTCTTCATCGGCGACGTCGTCGGCGACGACCTGTCGCTGTACCCGCGGACGCGCGAGCTCGTGGGCATGCTCAACGGCCCGGCGCGCTTCCTGCCCGGCAACCACGACCTCGACTACGACGCGACGAGCAGCGAGCACACGTTCGACACGTACCGGGCCCACATCGGGCCCGAGTACTACTCCTACGACGTGGGGCAGGCGCACGTCGTCGCGCTGAACACCGTCGAGTACCCGGTGGGCACCTCGTACACGGGCTCGCTCGACGAGGGTCAGCTCGAGTGGCTGCGCAACGACCTCGCCCAGGTCCCGGCGAACAAGCTGATCGTCATCGCGGCGCACATCCCGCTCCTCGACTACGCCGACCAGGGCAGCAGCAAGCACCAGGTCGCCCAGGTCGAGGAGATCTACGAGCTGCTGGAAGGCCGCGAGGCCATCGCCCTGGGTGGGCACACCCACAGCCTCGAGAACCTCCGCGAGGGCGACAGCCTGGAGGGCTGGTCCGAGGTCATGGGCGTCGACGAGCTGCCGTTCACCCACATCACGGCCGGCGCGATCTCGGGTGACTGGTACTCGGGCGACGTGCTGCCGCAGGGCTACCCGACGGCGCTCCAGCGCGACGGCGGCCGGCCCGGGGTGCTCACCCTGGACATCACGGGCCACCGGGTCCAGGAGCGCTTCACGGTCAGAGGTGCGGACGAGTCGCTGCAGATGGCGCTCGGCGTCAACACCCCCCGCTACCGCGAGTGGTTCGCCGCGCATCGCTCCGCCGTCGGCTCCGCGCCGGAGTACGCCGACCCGCTCGTGGTGTCGCGCGCCGACCTGGTGGACACCACGTGGCTGACCACCAACTTCTGGATGGGCAGCACGGGCTCGACCGTCACCGCGACCCTCGACGGCGGCGAGCCGGTCGAGGCGGTGCGCACCCAGCCCCTGCAGGGCGAGGGGCAGAAGGTCGGTGCCGAGTGGTCCGACCCGGTCGCCGCGCAGCAGCAGCTGGTCCACGGTGGCAGCGTCGCCGAGCGCTCCATGCACCTGTGGCGCCTCGAGCTGCCCGCGGACCTGGCCGCCGGTGAGCACACCGCGGAGGTCACGGCTACCGACGTCCATGGACGCCAGTTCACGGACACGCTGACGTTCGAGGTGACCGGCTGACGGGAGCGTGACCTCGGGCCGGTGGTCCGCGGCAGATCTCCTGCCGCGGACCACCGGTCCGTTCGCGTGGAGTCCGGCGAGCTGCTCACGGACACTCGGACGAGTTCGACGGGACCGGCGAGGCCGTGTCGGGACCGCGCCACGAGGGCGGCGAGCTCGTGTGGCCCTCGCAGGGCGCGGAGCTGCACCGCGACGACGACACCGCCCACCACGGTGGCGGGCTAGGCTGATGTGCACCTGACCTGGACGGTCGGGCGCTCGGCGGCCCGCCTGCCCTCCATGCGGCGCATCACCGCCTCGAGGGCGAGGCCGAGCAGCAGCGCGCTGAGCATGCCCACCGCGATGGCAAGCAGCGGGCTGCTGCCCAGCAGCCAGTGGGCGCCGACGGCGATGGTGGCGTTGTAGGCCGACCAGAGGACGGCTGCCACTCCGGCCGCCAGCGTGAACCTGGCGGACGAGTACCCCAGGACGCCCGCGCTCACGTTCACTCCGACGCGGCCCACGGGAACGAACCGGCCGACGATGACGAGTGTGGCTCCTCGCCGGTCGAGGGCCGCACCGGCGCGGGTGAGCATCCGCTGCCCGCGCGCGCCGCGCAGCCCGGGGATCCTGTGGAGCGGGACACGGCGACCGAGCGTGAAGGCGAGGAGGTCTCCGAGCAGCGCACCGCAGGCCGCGGCCAGCACGAGCAGCACCAGGTGCGGTCCGGTCCCCGCGGCAGAGAGCACGGCGGCGGTGATGAGCACCGTCTCGCTCGGGACAGGGGGGAACACGCCGTCGACGACCGCCAGCACCAGGACGACCACGAGCAGCCAGGGCGAGTCGCCCAGCTGCGCGGCGAAGGCTTCGATGTGGTTGAACAGCTCCACGGTGCGTCCGTCCCCTCGGTATGACTGCTCACCAGTCAACGTGGCGGCGCGCGTCGGCGGCTATGGGGTGTCACCCCGAGAGACCCCTGGTCTTGGCCCCGAGCGGTTGGAGTGGCGCCCGGAGCAACCGTCCTGCATCGTGGATGTCGATGAACCGGTCGACGACGCCCCGCCGCCCCCGTCCCTTCACCACCGCGGTCGCCGCGCTGAGCGCCGGAGCGCTGCTCGCCGCCGGCATCCCGGCCACGGCCGGCGCCGCCGAGCGCGCCGCGCCCGCCACGATGACGCCGCCCGCCGCCTCGCCGCCGTCGTCGCCGGTCACGAGCGCGCTCCAGGTCGACGCGCCGGTGCCGGACATCGACTGGCAGCCCTGCGACGACGCCGAGGGCTACGACTGCGCCGAGATCGAGGTCCCGAGCGACTACGACCGCCCCCACGGCCGCACGACCACGATCGCGGTCACCCGGCTGCCGGCCACGGACCCCGAGAGCCGGATCGGCAGCGCGCTGGTCAACTTCGGCGGCCCGGGCGGCCCGGGCCTGGACAACCTGCACGCGGTCGGTGAGGTCATGGTCGACCCCGAGGTCCGCGCCCGGTTCGACCTCGTGAGCTTCGACCCGCGCGGGGTCGGCCAGTCCGACCCGGTGACCTGCTTCCGCGACGCGGAGCGGGAGGCGGAATACTTCGCCGGGTTGCCCACGGCGCCGATCACCCGCGCCGAGGAGCGTCGTGCCGTCGCCGGGTTCGCGCGGATCGCCGCCGGGTGCCAGGTCATCTCCGGCGACCGCCTCTCGACGGCGTCGACGGCGAACGTGGCCCGCGACATGGACGTGCTGCGGCAGGCGCTCGGCGACGACCAGCTGACGTACATCGGCTACTCCTACGGCACCATCCTCGGTGCCACCTACTCGGCGCTGTTCCCCGACCGGGTGCGCGCCCTGGTGCTCGACGGCACCATTGACCCGGTCGCCTGGTCCGGCACGGGCTCGGAGGACCCGATCGCCACCCGCCTCGGGCAGGCGGAGGCCGCCACGGAGACGTTCGCCGAGTTCAACCGGCTGTGCGCGGAGGCGGGACCCGGAGCGTGCCCGTTGGCCGCCCTCGGTGACCCGGCCGCCGTGACCGAGGAGGTACTCACCACGCTGCGCGAGGGGCCCGTCGAGGTGCCGGACGGCGAGGGCGGCACCGTGCCCTTCACCTACGGGGAGATGCTCGCGGTCTCGTTCCAGGCGATGTACGGCACGGCGGCGTGGCCGCAGCTGTCGCAGCTGTTCGCCCAGGTCGCGGTCGCCGCCGACATCGGCGAGCAGCGCCCGTCGGCCCGGAGCCAGGGCCCGTCCCTGGACGACCTCCTGCGCGAGCTCGGCGTCGTCGAGGACTACCCATCGCTCGGCAACGCGCTCGCCGCCCAGTGCATGGACGCCGCCGAACCGCTGCGCCTGTGGCAGTACCCGGCCTACGTGGACGAGCTCGACGAGGCATACCCGCACTTCGGGCGCTTCCGCGGGTGGACCGGGGCAGGATGCGCGCCGATGATCCTGCGCGACGAGGACGCCTACACCGGTCCGTGGGGCCAGACGACGCAGGCGCCGGTCATGGTGATCGGCACCCGCTACGACCCGGCCACGCCGTACCACTTCACCGAGCCGTACGCCGACCACTACGACGACGCGCGGGTCATGACGGTCGAGGGCTGGGGTCACACCACCCTCGGCGTGAGCACCTGCGCGGACTCCGCGATCGCGCGCTACCTCGTGGACGTCGAGGCCGACGACGGCGCCACGTGCGAGCAGGACGTCGCGCCGTTCGCTCCGGTGGAGCAGCGGTCCGACCGTGCGGACCTGCGCGCTCAGGTGGTCCGGTCCGGCGGGTGGGGTCTCTGAGCGCAGGGCGGCGACGCAGGTCACTGCGTACGCAGAGCGCACCGGTGTACCGTCGTGGCGGGTCGGCAACCTGACCTGAACAGGCTTGTGTATCTACCGGGTGCTCCTCGCGCCAACGGCGGCACGACGCATCGTGCGGCTGTGCCGCACCGGAGGAGACCGACGGACATGACCCTGACGCAGTACCCGCCCACGTCCCGGGCCGGCGCCCCGCCGGCGCCCGGCAGCGACGGCCCCACCCTCGTCGAGGCCATGGGCCGCACCTACTTCCCGCTCGCGTTCGTGGCGCGCCTGCCCTTCGCGATGATGGTCGTCGGCGTGCTGACGCTCGTGGTCGCCGGCCGGGACTCCCTGACCCTCGGCGGCGCGACGTCGGGCATGGTGGGGCTCGGCGGTGCGGCGATCGGACCGCTCGTCGGCGCGTGGGCCGACCGGGCCGGGCAGCGGCGGGTCCTCCTGGCGACGGCCGCGGTCCACAGCGTGCTGCTGCTCGCCCTGACCGCGGCCGTCTACTCCTCGGTTGCCGACGCCCTCGTGCTCGCGCTCGCCTTCGCCATCGGCGCCACCTCCCCGCAGGTGGCGCCGATGTCGCGCAGCCGGCTCGTCGGCGTCATCCGGTCCCAACTCCCGGCGGGACGCCGTCCCGCCGTGCTGAGCCGGACCATGTCGTACGAGTCCGCCGTCGACGAGATCGTGTTCGTGTTCGGGCCCTTCGTGGTCGGGCTGCTGGCCGCGACGCTCGGGCCCACGGCGCCGATGGTCGCCGCCGCCGCGCTCACGGCGCTCGCCGTCGGCACCTTCGCGCTGCACCCCAGCGCCCGCACGACGACGGCGCGCACCACGCCCGCGGCGTCCGACCCGGGTGTCGCGTCGGGCGGGCAGGCTCCCGCCCGCGAGCTGTTCCGCCCGCGCGTCCTGGTGCTGGTCGCCGGGTTCGTCGGGGTCGGGCTGTTCTTCGGCTTCGTGCTCACGGCCATGTCGGCGTACACCGGCGACGCGGGCCACGCGGAGCAGGCCGGGCTGCTCTACGGGTTCATGGGCATCGGGTCCGTCGTGTCGGCGCTGGCCGTGTCCGCCTTCCCGGCGCGGTTCAGCCTGCGCGCGCGCTGGCTGACCTTCGCCGTCGTGCTGCTGGTGGGTGCCGTCGTCGTGGCCGCCGCGCCGTCGACCGGCGTGCTGATCGCCGGCCTGCTCCTCGCCGGGCTGGGCATCGGTCCGAGCCTGGTGACGGTCTACTCGCACGGTTCGGAGCGCAGCCCGGCCGGTCGGGGCACCACGGTGATGACGATGCTCGGCTCGGCCGTCATCCTCGGGCAGTCGATCGCGGCGGCGGCCACGGGTGCGCTGGCCGACACCGTCGGCACCTCCGCCGCGCTGGCCGTGCCCGTCGTGGCCGCCGGCGTCGTCCTCGCCTCGGCCGCCGCGAACTGGCGGCTCACCGGGCGTTGACCGCCGCGGTCGAAACAGCTGCCGTCCGACGGCGGTGCTCGGCAGGGCTCACGCCCCGGACCCGCTTGAAGGCGGTGCTCAGCGCGAACGGCGAGGCGTAGCCGACCGCACGCGCCACGGAGGTCAGCGTGGCTGCGTCGTCGGCGAGCAGCATGTCCGCGGCGAGGTCGAGCCGCCAGCCGGTCAGGTAGGTCATGGGAGCCTCGCCGACGAGCTCGGTGAACCGGCGGGCGAACGCCGCGCGCGACAGCCCGACCTCGTCGGCCAGCGCCTCGACGGTCCACGGCCGGGCCGGGTCGTGGTGGATCAGGCGCATCGCGACGCCGACGGCGGGGTCGGCGTCGGCGCGGTACCAGCCCGGCGCCTGCGGGTGGTCGAGCCAGGCCCGCAGGCAGGTGATGAGCAGCAGGTCGAGGAGCCGGTCCAGCACCGCCTCCTGACCGGGCAGGTCCTGCACCACCTCCCGGGCGAGCAGGTCGACCAGCGTGGGGTCGACGTCGCCGCGCCGCAGCACCACGCGGTGCGGCAGGACGCGCAGGAGGCGGCGCCCGACGGCACCGTCCAGCGGGTACGTGCCGGTGATGATGACCGTCTCGCCGTCGAGGTCGTTGCCCCACGACCGCACCCCGAACACGGTCATCGGTGACGGCCCGCCGTCGATCGCACGGCAGACGTCGCTCGGCCCGACCACCACGGTGGGCACCGTCGTGGGGGAGTCGGCGACGACGTAGTGCTCGGGTCCGCGCAGCAGGACGACGTCGCCCGCCTCGACCGTGGTGCCGGCGTCGTCCCCGGAACCGCTGGGGCCCACCCAGCCCGATCCGCGCAGCACGGGGACGATGGTCAGCGGGGCCTCGTCCTCGATGCGCATGCCCCACGGGGCGCGCAGATGGCTGCGCAGCAGGAACGCGCCCCGCGCGCGGGGACCGTCGAGCAGGCCGGAGACGACGTCCATGCGGTCAGGGTAGACCGGTGCGGGCAGGATGACGAGACGCTGGCGTATGAACCAGAGCGCCCAGGCCATGGATCGTCTCACCTGTGGCCGGTTGACTCAGGGATGCCCACTCACCCTTCCTCGGAGGTCCTGATGTCTCAGCAGCAGCCCACGCTCGACCCGTCCACCGCAGCGGCAGCGGACGGCGGCACCGTCGTCGTCCTCGGAGCGACCGGCAAGACCGGACGGCGCGTCGCCGACCGGCTCGACGCGCTCGGCGTGCCCGTGCGCCGCGCGTCCCGGAGCGCCGAGCTCCGGTTCGACTGGGCGGACGAGTCCACCTGGGCCGCGGTGCTCGACGGAGCCACCGCCGTCTACGTCGCCTACGCGCCGGATCTCGCGGTCGCCGGAGCGCCCGAGACGGTGACCCGGCTGGCCGTCGCCGCCCGGGACGCCGGGGTGCAGCGGCTGGTGCTGCTGTCCGGGCGCGGCGAGACCGAGGCGCAGCGGGCCGAGCGGATGGTCGCCGAGGTCTTTCCCGCGCGGACGGTGGTGCGCTGCGCGTTCTTCGCGCAGAACTTCGACGAGAGCTTCCTGCTCGAGCCGCTGCTCCAGGGCGAGCTCGCGCTGCCCGTCCAGGACGTGCGCGAGCCGTTCGTCGACCTCGAGGACGTCGCCGAGGTGGCCGTCGAAGCGCTGACCGACGACGCCCACGCCGGCCACGTCTACGAGCTGACCGGACCGCGGGCCTTGACGTTCGGCGAGGCCGTCGCCGAGATCGCCGCCGCCGCGGAGCGCGACCTGCGGTACGTGCCGATCACCATGGCGGAGTTCACCGGGGGCCTCACGGCGATGGGTGTGCCCGCCGAGGAGACCGGCCTCCTGGAGTACCTGTTCACCGAGGTGCTGGACGGTCGCGGCTCGTTCGTCGCCGACGGTGTGGAGCGCGCGCTGGGTCGGCCCGCGCGCGACTTCCGGGAGTACGCCACGCGTGAGGCCGCCGACTGGGCGCCCGGCGCATGACCGCGTACGACGTGCTCGTCGCCGGCGCCGCCGTCGCGACCGGCCTCGCCGGCGGGGTGCTCTACGCGTTCTCGGCCTTCGTCATGGCGGGGTTGCGGCGCCTGACGCCCGAGGACGGCGGCGCCGCCATGCGCGCCATCAACCGCGACGCCCTGCGGCCGCCGCTCATGGTGCTGCTGCTCGCCGCGGTGGGCCTGCCGGTGGCCGGCGCCGTCGTCGGGCTGGTGACCTCGGCACCCGGGGCGGTGTGGGCGGTGACCGGGGCCGTCGTCGCGGTCGTCGGGATCCTCGGGGTCACCGGGTTCGGCAACGTGCCGCTCAACGAGCGCCTGGAGACTGCCGAGGATCCCGGCGCCGAGTGGCAGCGCTTCGTGGGGCCGTGGCTGCGGTGGAACCACGTGCGGACGGTGGCCGGCGCGGTCGCGTCGCTGTCGTTCGTCGTGGCGGTGTGAGCCGCGTCCGTACCGCGACGGACAGCCGGTCCTCAGCCCAGCTGGGCGGAGACCACGATCTCGTCACCGACGTCGAGCCGGACGTCGGTCAGCCGCACGCCCGGGGGGAGCGCCTCCGCGAGGTCGATGCGCTGGCCGGCGACCGCCTCGACGCGGCCCTTGACCGCTCCGAGGAGCGCGCCGACGATCGGGTTCCCGCTGGAGAGCTGGACGTCGCCGACGGTGAGCACCATGTGGGCGTCCACCGCCGCGGACGCCGTCGCGGTGATCTTCGCCGAGAGGAACATGCCCTTCTTGATCGACGCCTCGATGGCGATCGCGGCGTCGCGGGGTCCGGTCTGGTCGATCCGCAGGTCGAAGTCGGTGAGCTGGATCCCGTTCCCGGCCAGCGCCACGGTGAGCAGGCCGCGCACCGTGCCGGCGAGCCCTTCGCGCGAGACCGCGAGACGGGCGCTCCCGGTCACCGGCGAGTCCTCCGACGGCTCGACGATCTCCGCGCCGACGGAACCGTCCGCCCCGGCGACCCAGGCGAACCGCACGCCCTGCAGCTCGGCGGCCAGGTCCACGGGGAGGTCGACGGCGGTCAGCGGGTGCGCCTCGAGGCGCAGCGTCCGCAGCACCGCCTCGTCGCGGGAGACGATGTCCGGCTCCCACGACGGCGCCTCCGCCGCGGAGCCCTGCGCCGGGACGCCGACGGCCACCCCGGTGAGGTCGAGCTCCAGCGAGTGCACGTCCGCGCCGTCGAGGCTCGCCTCGATCCGTGCCTCGTCGAGGCCGTGCACCTGGCCGCGGCCGGCGTCGCGCAGGGTGTCGCGCAGCCGGGCGGCGAGTTCGTCACCCGTCGCGGGGCGCGGGGCGGTACCGAGGGGCAGCAGGGAGTCCATGACGCCCGAGCCTAGCGGCCCAGGTCGCACGACGGCACGAGCCGGACCGACCGGTAGTGTCGGGCCGACGACGTGGGCGACGGTGCGGACCCACGGTCTCGAGGTGGATGAGGAGTGGTGTGGTGGCGGACCTCGTGGTCGACACCGCGATGTTCCCGGAGCTCGTCCTGGGCACGACGGGGGACATCGTCGGCCACACCACGCTGCTGGCGCGCGACGTCCCCCCGTGGGGGCGGTGATGGGAGCCCCGTGGGAGGACGGCCCGGTCTTCACCTTCGCGCCCCGCGACGGTTGGGTGTTCTGGACAGCAGGACTCGACGGCCATGGGTGGGCGAACGTCGCCGCGCAGGTCGCCGGAGGTGACGACGACGACCAGGTGGTCGGCGCGGTCCGTGACCACGACGAGCGCGCGACGGCGGACGGCCAGGCGTGGGGAGCGGGTCTGCGGTTCCCGCCACACCACGACCGGACCCCGGTCGCCATGCTCCTCGTGCGGTCCTTCGCCGAGCGGGGAGACGTCGACAAGGCCTACCGCACGTTCGTCAAGCAGGCGCGCAAGATGCCTCGGATCAAGGACGTCACCGTCTCGTCGTACGACGTCGGTGAGGCCACCAGCAACGTCGGGCGCCTCGTCGAGCAGGTGATCGACACGGTGGACGCGCGCAGCGAGGCCTTGGTGAGCACCTGGCGGTACACGATCTTCCCGCCGGACCACGACGAGGTCGTGTCCGTGGAGGTCGACACGTTGCACGCCCACATGGTCGACGCCGTCGAGGACGAGCTGGTCGAGCTGCTGGCCTACGCCTCCTACACGGCCCCGGAGGCGTCGCCCGCCGCGGCCGAGGAGGGCGGTTCCAGCCCTCTGCACCCGGTGGTGCGCGGATGACGCCCCGCGGACGGCCCCGGTGTCCTGACGATCATCACGGGGCTGCTGGCCGTCGCCTCGGTGCTCTTCTTCCTGTTCTTCGTCCTCGGAGGCTCCCGGTTCTTCGTCGGTGACGCCGGCGCGGTCCGGCCGGCGGTGCTCCTCGCCGTGGTGATGGCCGCCTGCGTCGGGCTCGCGATGCTGGCGCAGAGCGACGAGTCCGAGCAGCGGGACGACGCGTGGGAGCAGTACTTCGAGTGGGAAGATCAGCAGGACTCGTCGTAGTGCGCCCGCGGGCCCGGCTGGGTCACGCCGGGGAGAGCGGGCTGTGCCCCGCGGCCACCTGCTCGCCGTCGCGCACTGGTCCCGGTGGTGTGCCGCCGCCCCACGGGTCGTCACCGAGCGACTCCCGGCCGTGGGGGTCGAGCCAGCCGCGCAGGTCGGGGCCGGCGGGCACGATCCGCGTCGGGTTGATGTCGGTGTGCACCACGTAGTAGTGCTCCTTGATCTGGGCGAAGTCGACGGTGTCCCCGAACCCGGGCAGCTGGAACAGGTCGCGCGCGTAGGCCCACAGGGCCGGCATCTCGGTGAGCTTGTTCCGGTTGCACTTGAAGTGGCCGTGGTAGACGGCGTCGAACCGCACCAGGGTGGTGAACAGCCGCACGTCGGCCTCGGTGATGGCGTCGCCCAGGAGGAACCGCCGGGTCGTCAGCCGCTCCTCGAGCCAGTCGAGCGCGGTGAAGAGCCGTACGTACGCCTCGTCGTAGGCCTCCTGGGAGCCGGCGAACCCGCACCGGTACACGCCGTTGTTGACCTCGGTGTAGACGCGGCGCATCACCGAGTCCATCTCGTCCCGCTCCGCGGGGTCCTCCGGCAGCAGCCGCGGGGCGCCCTCACGGTGGTGGGCCGCCCACTCCGTCGAGAGGTCGAGCGTGATCTGCGTGAAGTCGTTCGTCACCACCGCGCCGTCGCGCGTGTCCACGATCGCCGGCACCGTGATGCCGCGCGGGTACTCCGGGTCGCGGGCGAAGAACGCCTCCTGCAGGCGTTCGATCCCCAGCACGGGGTCCTTGCCGCCGGGGTCGAGGTCGAACGTCCAGCTGCGCTCGTCGTGCGTCGGGCCCGGCATGCCGAGGCTGATCGCGTCCTCCAGGCCGAGCAGCCGGCGCACGATGATCGAACGGTTGGCCCACGGGCAGGCGCGCGCGGCGATCAACCGGTAGCGGTCCGCCTCCACGGGGTAGCCGTCCTCGCCGTCTCGCGTGATGCGGGTCGAGATGTAGTTCGCGTCGCGCACGAACTCCTGACCCTCCACCGTGTACGTGCCGCCCTGGGAGTGCTCCGGGCGTTCCGTCGTCGTGCCGTCGTTCACTTCGTCTCCTTCGCGGCGGCCTTGGCCGCCTTCTTGAACGCGCGGACCTCCTGGAGAGCCTCGGCGCTGGTGACGTCGGCGATCGAGCGCCGCGAGCCCGGCTCACCGAACTCGCCCGCCGCTTCCCGCCAGCCGGCCGGCTCGACCCCGCGCTGCTTCCCGAGCAGGGCGAGGAAGATCTTGGCCTTGCGCTCGCCGTAACCTGGCAGGGCGTGGAGACGCCGGAGCACCTCGGCTCCCGTCGGCGCCTCGCCGGACGGGCCGGGGTCGGTCCAGATCCGGGACGTGTCGCCGTCGTACTCGTCGACGACGGCGCGGGCCACCGCCTGGACGCGGCCTGCCATCGAGCGTCCGTACCGGTGGATCGCCGGGGGAGTGGTCGCCATCGTGACGAACTCGTCCGGGTCGGCGTCCGCGATCGCGGACGGCTCCAGGGTGCCGAACCTGTCGAGGATCTTGCGCGGCCCGGCGAACGCATGCTCCATCGGGTACTGCTGGTCGAGCAGCATGCCGATCAGCAGCGCGAACGGGTCGTCGCTCAGCAGCCTGTCGGTGTCCGTGTCACCGGTGATCCAGAGGTCGGTAGCCATGCCACCATCCTGCCCGACGGACGCCACCGGCGCGGCGTACGGATAGCCTCGCTCGCATGCCTCGACACACCGACGTCCTCGCCGGCAGCCTGGCGGCCGCGCTCACGGTCACCGGAACGCTCCACTTCGCGCGTCCCCGCGCGTTCGACGCGCTGATCCCGCCTGCCCTGGGCTCGCCCCGCGCCTGGGTCTACGGCAGCGGGGTCGCCGAGCTCGCCTGTGCGGCAGCGGTCGCCGTGCCGGCCACCCGCCGGGTCGGCGGTCTGGCCACGGCCGCCCTCTTCGTCGCCGTCTTCCCCGGGAACGTCAAGATGGCGCTCGACTCCCACCCCGGTGCGCGCTCCTGGGCGCGGAAACCGTCGGTGGCCTGGGGCCGGCTCCCGCTCCAGGTGCCGCTGGTGGCCTGGGCCTGGCGGGTGGCGCGCACGGCTCCGTCGGTCAGCGCTCGTCGAACGTGAGCACCGGCCGCCTGGTGCGCGGGTGCCGCAGCACCGTGGTGCGCACCCCGTAGACGGGGTCGATCACCTCCGGTACCAGCACCTCGTCCACCGGCCCGGCCGCGACCACGTGGCCCGCGGGTCCCGTGGCCAGGACGACGGCGTGGTCGCAGGTCGCCGCGGCCAGCGACAGGTCGTGCAGGGCGGCCAGCACGGTGACGCCCTCGGTGGCGAGCCCGCGCACCAGCCGCATGGTCGCGAGCTGCGCGGCCACGTCCAGGTGGTTCGTGGGCTCGTCGAGCAGCAGCACCCGGGGTGCCTGGGCGAGGGCGCGCGCCATGTGGACGCGCTGTCGCTCGCCGCCGGACAGCGTGGTGACCTCGCGGGCGGCCAACGGCAGGGCACCGACGCGGTCCAGCGCTGCGCGGGCGATCGCGTGGTCCTCCTCGGTGGGTCCCGCGAGCAGCGACCGGTGCGGGGTGCGCCCGAGCAGCACGGCGTCGAGCACCGTGACCGGCAGCTCGGTGGCGGCGTCCTGCTCCACGAACGCCAGCGTCCGGGCCCGACGACGGCGCGGCATCGCGAGCAGGTCCTCGTCGCCGGCGCCGGTGCTCAGCGCGACCCGGCCGCCGTCGGGCGCCTGCACGCCGGCGACCAGTCGCAACAAGGTCGACTTGCCCGTCCCGTTGGGGCCGAGCAGCCCGGTCACGGCGCCGGGCGGGGCGGTCACGTCGACGTCGTCGAGGATCAGCCGTCCGCCGACCGACCACCGCACCCGCTCGGCGGCCAGGCCAGCCGCGCTGGTCCCGTCCTGCCCGACCGCGGGGTGCGCCTGCGCGGTGCGGGCGGGAGCCGAGCGCTCGGAGGTCTGCGTCATGAGCGGGCCCGTCCCTTCCAGAGCAGCACCGCGAACACCGGTGCGCCGATCGCGGCGGTGACGATCCCCACGGGCAGCTCGCGGGGGGCGAACACGGTGCGAGCCAGGGTGTCCGCCCACACCAGGAACGTCGCGCCGCAGAGCATGGACAGCGGCAGGAGCGCGCGGTGCCGCGCGCCGACAAGCTGCCGGACGGCGTGCGGCAGGATCAGGCCGACGAACCCGATCGCGCCCGACTGCGACACCAGCGCACCGGTCAGCAGCGCCACCGCGAGCAGCAGCCCCCACCGGACCCGCGCCACGGGGACGCCGAGCGCGGCCGCCGACGTGTCGCCGAACGTGAAGGCGTCGAGCACGGACCCGGTCGAGGCCAGCAGGGTGCCGATGACGAGCACGGCCCCGCCGGCCACCGCGACCGACGTCCACGTCGCCCCGGCCACCGAGCCGAGCAGCCACGACAGGATCTCGCGGTACTGGTCGCCCTTCGCGGACCAGAAGATGACGAAGCTCGTCGCGGCGGCGGCGAGCTGGGACACCGCGAGCCCGGCCAGCACCGTCCGGGCCGGGGACAGCCCGCCGGCACCGCGTCCCGACGCGGAGGCGAGCGCCAGCGTCGCGACGAGCGCCGCCGTCGACCCCACGAACGCCGCGACCGGCAGCACGGCCGTGAGGCCGAGGACCAGCACGCACGCCGCCCCGAACGAGGCCCCCGAGCTCAGGCCGAGCAGGTACGGGTCGGCGAGCGGGTTGCGGGTCAGCGACTGCATGACGACGCCGCACACCGCCAGCCCGGCGCCCACCGCGGCGGCGGTGAGCACCCGCGGCATCCGCAGCTGCCACACGATGCCGTCGGCCAGCGTGTCCGGTGCCGCGAGGCCGAGCAGGTCGCCGAGCCCGACGCGCGTGGCCACCACCTGCGCCACGTCCGACGGCGTCAGCCCGGCGGGGCCGATCGCCACGGTCACGACGACGGTGGCCAGCAGCGCCGCCGTCGTCCCCGCGAGCCACGCGAGCAACCGTCGCCGCGAGAGCGTTCCCGGCGGTGCCGGGGTCGCGGCGGGGGTGCGCGTGGCCGTCTCAACCATCGATGTCGATCCCGGCGAGCTGCTCGGAGAGGTCCTGCGCGGCGTCCGCGTTGCGGACCCCGGCCTCGGAGGCGGGGAACGGCACGACGAGATACCGCTCGTCCTGGACGGCCCCGAGCCGTGCGGTGGCCGGGTTCTCCTCGAGCCGCGTGATCTTGTCCTCGGCGCTGTTCCAGGCGGCGTCGACGAGCACGATGACGTCCGGGTCGGCGTCGACGATCTCCTCCCACGCCATCGAGGTCCACGTGTCCTCGACGTCTCCCGCGACGTTGGCCAGCCCGACGGCGTCGAGGATCATCTGCGGCGCGCCGATGCCGGCACCCACGTACGGGATGTCGCTGCCGGAGGAGTACCAGAGGGCGTCCAGGCCACGGTCGTCGGGCGTGATCGCGTCGAGCGTCGTGCGCTGCTCGGCCACGACGTCCTCGGCCTGCTCGGCGACGTCGAAGACGGCGCCGACCTCGCGGATCTCGGCCCACACGTCCTCGAACGTGAGCGGGTTCGGCATGTACGCCGGGTCCTTGCAGGCCGCCGGTGCCACGTAGGTGTTCACCCCGAGCGACGCCAGGGTGTCCCGGTCGCCGGCGCCGTCCGCGGACACGTTCGACTCCCAGCCGGCGTAGACCAGGTCGGGCTCGAGCTCGAGCACGGCCTCGGTGCCGGGCACCTCGTCGCTGAAGGGCTCGGCGACGGCGGTGCCCTCGGCGTCAGCCGCGAGCCACTCCGGCACCGCCCCGTCGAGGAACGCGGCGCCGACGATCCGATCACCGAGCCCGAGCGCCAGCATGGTCTCGGCGGTCGAGGACTTGATCGTCACGACACGCTCCGGCGGTGCGTCGAAGGTGACCTCGGTGCCGCAGTTGTCGAGCGTGAGCGGGTACTGCGTACCGGCCGCGGCCGGGGCGGACGTCTCGTCGGACGTCCCTCCGGGCGTCGACGACGCGGCGTCGGCCCCGGACGAGCAGGCGGCGAGCGCCAGCACGGCGGCGACAGCGGGCAGGGCGAGCAGGTGCGGACGAGGCACGCGGAGGGCTCCCTCTCGAGCAGACGTGGCCGCGCCGGGACGAGCGCGGCGCGGCAGGGCGGGGCGGGCGCGTCATCTCGCGCCGACCGGACCTGCGGCCCAGAGGGGAGGGGCCGCGCCGACGGGCTAGTCACTGGTGCCCGTGGTCCGCCCCACCAGCCTATGACAACGTCCGGGTCGTCCGGGACCCCCGGGGGAACACGCGACCTCGCCGCCGGGTTGGCACCGGCATGACCACTTCGCGATCCTCGCAGAGCGACGACACGGTCCGGCGGGTCCTGGAGGACACCACCACGTGGGCCGTCGTCGGCCTGTCCACCAACACCTCGCGTGCCGCGTACGGGGTCGCGCGCGTCCTGCAGCAGCACGGCAAGCGGATCGTGCCCGTGCACCCCTCGGCGCCGACGGTGCACGGTGAGCAGGGCTACGCGAGCCTGGCGGAGATCCCCTTCCCGGTCGACGTCGTGGACGTCTTCGTGCGCTCCGAGCTGGCGGGCGACGTCGCCGACCAGGCCGTCGAGATCGGTGCCCGGGCCGTCTGGTTCCAGCTCGGGGTCATCGACCACGACGCCGCCGACCGCGTGCGCGCGGCCGGGCTCGACATGGTGATGGACCGCTGCCCGGCCATCGAGCTGCCCCGGCTCGCCTCCGCCTGAGCGGTCCTTACGAGCCGGTGACGGATCGCGCTCCCCGGCGCCGTCCGCGAGGTGCGCGGGCCCCACGGTGGAAGAGTGGCCCCATGAGCAGCAGGGACCTCGGCGGCTGGTGGGCCGCCCTCGCAGGGATCGTGGCGGCCGGAGCCGGACTCGCGCTGGCCGAGCTCGTCGCCGCGTTCGTGGACCCCGCCTCCTCGCCGGTGCTCGCGCTCGGAGGGGCCTTCATCGACGTCGTGCCGCCCTGGTTGAAGGACTTCGCCGTGGAGTGGTTCGGCACGGCGGACAAGGCGGTCCTGCTCGCCTCGATGGGTGCCGTGCTGGCGGCCGGTGCCGCTCTGGCCGGATGGCTCGAGCGGCGGGTGCCGCCGTCGGGCGCCGTGCTGCTGGGTGCCGTGGGCCTGGTCCTGGCGCTCGTGGCGATGAACCGGCCCGGCGCCACGGCGGCCTGGATGCTCCCCAGCGTGATCGGTGTGGGGGCCGCGGTCGTCCTGCTGCGTCTGCTCGTGGCCCGCGTGCCCGCCCGGCGCGCCGACCCCGCGGCCGCTGCACCAGCAACAACCGCACCGGCAGCGACCGCACCGGCAGCGACCGCACCGGCAGCGAGCCCACCCGTGCCCGACGGCGCGGCGTCGCGCCGGACCTTCCTCGCCTGGTCCGGCATCGCGGCGGCGGGCGCGGTCGTGGCCGTCCTGGCGTCGCGGGCGGTGTCCGCCGGGAGCCGAGCCGTCGAGGTGGTCCGCGAGGCGATCCGGCTGCCGGCGCCGGCGAGCCCCGCGCCGGCCGTCCCTCCCGGCGCCGACCTGGAGGTTCCGGGCGCCGAGCCGTACATCAGCCCGAACGACAACTTCTACCGCATCGACACCGCGCTGCGGGTGCCCGCCGTCGACCCGGCCGAGTGGTCGTTGCGTGTCACCGGCCTGGTGGACGAACCGTTCGAGCTCACCTGGGACGAGCTGCTCGAGCTGCCGATGACCGAGCACCACGTGACGCTGGCCTGCGTCTCCAACCCCGTGGGCGGGGACCTGATCGGCAACGCGCTGTGGCTCGGCTACCCGATCCGGGAGCTCCTGGCCCGGGCCAGGCCGCAGGCGGACGCGGACATGGTGCTGTCCACCAGCGTCGACGGCTGGACCGCCGGCACGCCGCTCGAGATCCTCACCGACCCGGACCGGGAGTCGCTGCTCGCCATCGGCATGAACGGCGAGCCGTTGCCCGAGCAGCACGGCTTCCCGGCGCGGCTCGTGGTGCCGGGCCTGTACGGCTACGTGTCGGCGACCAAGTGGGTCACCGAGCTGAAGGTCACCCGCTTCGCCGACGACGAGGGCTACTGGACGCCCCGCGGCTGGTCCGCCCGCGGTCCCGTGAAGCTGCAGTCCCGGATCGACGTGCCCCGATCGGGCTCGGTCGACGCCGGCGAGGTGGTCGTGGCGGGAGTGGCCTGGGCGCAGCACATCGGGATCGACGCCGTCGAGGTGAGCGTGGACGCCGGTCCCTGGCAGCCCGCAGAGCTCGCCGAGACCGTCGGGCCCGACACCTGGCGCCAGTGGCGGTACGTGTGGGACGCCCCGGCCGGCGGGCACACGATCGCGGTGCGCGCCATCGGCGCGGACGGCCAGGTCCAGACCAGCGACGAGGCGCCGCCGGCCCCGGACGGGGCGACCGGCTGGCACACCGTCGGGGTCTCGGTCGACTGACCTCGCCCTGGACGAGGGCGGCAGGTCAGGCGCGCGCCTCGAACGCGAGCCGGGCACCGAAGGCGACGAGCAGCCCTCCGGTGACCCGGTCGAGCCAGCGCACGGCGCCCGAGCGTCGCAGACGTGGCCCGGCGACCCCGGCCCCGAGCAGGACCGCCGACAGCCAGAGCGTGCCGAGCACGCAGTGCACTGCGGCGAGCAGCAGGCCCATGAGCAGCGGGTTCACCCCGGCAGGTGTGAACTGCGGGATAGCCGCCACGTAGAAGACACCGACCTTGGGGTTCATCAGGTTCGTGCCCAGGCCCAGACCGAAGTCCCGCCATCGGCCCGACGCGGGTGGGGGTGCCTCGACGTCAGCGCGCTCGACGCGCCGGTGCAGAGAGGCCGCGATCATCGACACGCCCATCCACGCGAGGTAGACGGCACCGGCGATCGTCAGGACGCGGTACGCCGTCTGACTCGCGGCGAGCAGCGCCGCCGCTCCACCAGCCGCGGCGGCCCCCCAGAGCAGGGTGCCGACCTGGATGCCGCCGAGTGCGGCGAAGCCGTGCCGGCGCGAACGCGTCAGGGTGCTGCGCAGCACGAGCGCGGTGTCCATCCCGGGGATGATGGTCAGTAGTCCTGCCACGACAGCGAAGGCCAGCAGCGCCTGGGTCACGGTCACGGTGCGACCATATCGCCGCGGACGATCACCGATGATGAGGCACGTGCGGGCCTGGCGATCCTCGCCGGAGCGTTACGCGACGTCGCCGCGGACCTGCCGTCCCGACCGAGAACCGAGGAGCACCACGATGAGTAACACCAGCACCCCCACCGCGACACCCCGCCGCGTCCTGGTCACCGGAGCATCGTCCGGCATCGGTGCCGCCACCGTCCGCCGGCTCCGGACCGAAGGGTTCGACGTCGTCGCCGCGGCCCGCCGTGCCGACCGGTTGGAGGCGCTCGCGGCCGAGACCGGCGCCGAGGCCTTCCCGCTCGACGTCACCGACGACGACGCCGTCGCGGGCCTGGTCGAGCACCTGACCGCGACGGGCGGGCTCGACGGCGTGGTGAACAACGCCGGTGGCGCGTTCGGCCTCGACCGGGTCGAGGACGCCGACCTGGACCAGTGGCGGCAGATGTACGAGCTCAACGTGCTCGGCACGTTGCGTGTCACGAAGGCCGTGCTGCCGCTGCTGCGCACCTCGGCCGAGCGGGGAGGAGGCGCACACGGCCCGGGCGCGGACGTCGTCGTCGTGACCTCGACCGCCGCGCACGGCGCCTACGAGGGCGGCGCCGGGTACACCGCGGCGAAGCACGGCGAGCGGATGCTCTCGACGACGCTCCGCTGGGAGCTCGCCGGCGAGCCGGTCCGCGTGGTGGAGATCGCCCCCGGCGCGGTCGCCACGGAGGAGTTCTCGCTGGTGCGGTTCGACGGCGACGCCGAGAAGGCCGCGGCCGTGTACGAGGGCTACCAGCCGCTGGTGGCCGACGACGTCGCCGACGCGATCGGGTACGCCCTGACTAGGCCGCCGCACGTCAACCTGGACCTCATGGTGATCCGCCCCCGCGCGCAGGTGCACAACTCCAAGATCGCCCGCACCGGCGTCTGACCGCCGAACGTGTCGTTCCGGACCGCTTTGCGGCGTTATTCCGGTGCGGATCGAGACGTTCGGCGTGCTGGGGCTCGGGCGGCGAACGCGATGACCGGCAGCACGAGCAGAGCGAGCGCCCCGCCGCCGAGCGCCAGAGCCGCGTAGCTCGACGACGCGACGACGAACCCCGACCCGAGCCCGCCGGCGGCGCCCGCCAGCGCGACGGCCAGGTCGACCGATCCCTGCGTGCGTGCCCGGGTCGCCAGCGGGACCGACGTCGTCATCAGAGCGGTGCCCGAGACCAGCCCGAGGCTCCAACCGAGCCCCAGCAGACCGAGCCCCACGGCGAGACCGGCCACCGACGACGGCGGCACCAGCGCCGAGACCAGGCCGGCCGCGAGCAGCGTGGCAGCGGCGGCCACGGCGACCCGCACCGGACCGAACCGGTCGGTGAGCCACCCCGACAGCGGTGACGGCAGGTACATCATCCCGACGTGCACGGCGATGACGAACCCGGCGGTGGCCACGGCGTGCCCGTGCTGCTCCATGTGGATGGGGGTCATCGTCATGATGGCGACCATGACGCCCTGGGTCAGCACCATGATGGTGCCGGCGAGCAGCACGGTGCGGCTCACCTGCCGATCGGTCGGCTCGGCCACCTGCGGCGGGGGAGCGAGCGTCGTCGCCGATGTCGCCGGTGCCGCCGTCGGCGCCGTCGGCGCCGTCGAGGAGACCGAGGTCCGGGCCGGCGCCGCCTCCGGACGGGGCTCGGCCTGCTCGGCGCGTTCCCGGGCGAGGAGCAGCGGGTCGGGTCGCAGGAGCACCCACAGCACGACGCCCGCCGCTGCGTACGCGGCTCCGCCGAGGAGGAACGGCCCGGCGAGCGGGGGGATGCCCCAGCCGGCCGCGAGGTCGCCCATGACGCCGACCAGGTTGGGGCCTGCCACAGCCCCCACCGTGGTCGCGACCAGCACGGTGCTCACGGCCCGGCCGCGGTGCCGGGGCGCGGCGAGGTCCGCGCCCGCGTACCGGGCCTGCAGGTTCGTCGCGGTGCCGGCGCCGTAGACGGTGAAGGCGACGAAGAGCAGCACGACGTCGTCGAGCACGGCGGCGACGACCACGCCGGCCGCTCCGACGGCCCCGGTGAGGTAGCCGAACGTGAGGCCTGCGCGGCGGCCCCACCGTTGCGAGAGCCGCCCGACGACCAGCGCCGCCGCGGCGGACCCTGCCGTGAACAGGGCGGCGGGCAGGCCGGCGTAGGCGGTGGTGGCGAGCATCTCGGCGGCGAGGAGCGCTCCGACGGTGATGCCGGCAGCGAGCCCGGCGCCGGAGAGGACCTGGGCGAGGACGAGGACGAGCACCGTCCGGCGCTGCTGCGGGTCCGCAGCGGTCGCGGCGTCGGGAGGACCGCCGGGCGCGGTGTCGGTGTCGTCGGCCATCGAGGCTCCTCGCGTCGTGGGGTGTCGCTCAGACACTACGACGATCGTGCGCTCGCTCGGCCTGCCGGGCGAGCGATCGGCAGGAACTCGCTGTCACCTGGCAGGACACCGTCGTCCGGGGAGTCGACCGCGCTCCGATGAGAACGGTGACGGCTCCCGGTCTGCCCTGGCGAAGCCGCCGCCGGCCGGGCGCGGCCGACTCGATCGCAGGAGGTCGCCGATGAACACCGGAACAACCCTCTGGGACGCCGTCCACGCGGAACGTCGTGAGCTCGTCCGTCATCTCGAGGGACTGACGCCGGACCAGTGGCAGACGCCGTCGCTGTGCCCGGGATGGTCGGTGCACGACGTCCTGGCGCACCTCATCGACTCCGCGACCACGACGCGGCGAGGGTTCGTGCGCAAGATGGTCGCCGCTCGGTTCGACTTCGACCGGATGAACGCCCACGGGGTGGTGCGGCACCGAGCGGCGGATCCGTGGGCCACCCTGGAGGCGTTCCGCGCGGTGGTCGACCGGACCGACACACCTCCCGGCCCCCTGGTGACACGGCTCGTGGAGGCCTACGTCCACGGCGAGGACATCCGGAGACCGCTCGGGATCGGGACCACCTACCCGCCGGAGCACGTGCTGACGGCGTTGGAGCATCTCGCGCGCACCGGTGCAGGACTGGGCGGCGGCAGGGAGCGTGTGGCGGGCCGGCAGCTGGTGCCCGTGGACGGGGGCCGGAGCATCGGCGCGGGAGCACCGGTCCGAGGCAGCGCCGTCTCGTTGCTCCTCGCGGTCGCCGGACGACCCGTGGGCACGGGCGAGCTGACCGGCGCCGGGGCGGCAGGCCTGGCCGGGAGTCGCTGACCACGGTGGCTTGCGCGGCTCGCTATCATCGGATCACAGGCATCGACCCGGCCATCACCGGTGAGCCTCCGGAAGAACCGAGCGACTCGTCGCTCCCAGTAGAACCGGACGGGTAGGCCCGTCACAGCCGTCAAGGAGCGGCGGACCTCGATCTTCGTGAGGGGTCCGCAAGCGGGGTGGTACCGCGGCACGGCACGCGCGGCGTCCGGGAACGGGCGCGCGAGCGGGCCGACGTCGTCCTCGTGCAGCAGTGCCGTCGTCGTACCACCCGTCGCTTGTCCAGGAGCCCACCCATGGCCTATCCGTTGCACCGCTCGGCCCCCTCGTCCGGCAGCGCGCCCGGCGCGGCGTTCGGCATCCCCGCCTCGCCGCGCCTGCCCGAGATCGAGCAGGACGTCCTGGCCTACTGGGCGTCCGACGACACGTTCCGGGCCTCGGTGGCCAAGAACGACGCCGGCACGGACGGCGAGAACGAGTTCGTCTTCTACGACGGCCCGCCGTTCGCCAACGGCCTTCCGCACTACGGCCACCTGCTGACCGGGTACGCGAAGGACGTGGTGCCGCGCTACCAGACGATGCGCGGCAGGCGCGTCGAGCGCCGGTTCGGGTGGGACACCCACGGCCTGCCCGCCGAGCTCGAGGCGATGAGCCAGCTCGGCATCAAGACCAAGGACGAGATCCTCGAGCTGGGCATCGAGAAGTTCAACGACGCATGCCGCACCTCGGTGCTGAAGTACACCTCGGAATGGCGTGAGTACGTGACCCGCCAGGCGCGGTGGGTGGACTTCGACGGCGACTACAAGACCCTCGACGCGACCTACATGGAGTCGGTCATGTGGGCGTTCGCCGAGCTCTACCGCAAGGGCCTGGTGTACTCCGACTTCCGCGTGCTGCCGTACTGCTGGAACGACCAGACGCCCCTGAGCAACCACGAGCTGCGCATGGACGACGACGTCTACCAGAACCGCCAGGACCCGGCGGTCACGGTGGGCTTCGAGGTCACGTCGGTGCCCGACGACGGCACGGACGTCGTGCGCCCCGGCGACAAGCTGCTCGTGTGGACCACCACCCCGTGGACGCTGCCCTCCAACCTGCTGGTCATGGTCGGCGAGGACATCGACTACGTCGTCGTGGAGTCGGCGTTCAGCGGTTCGACGGAGCGATACGTCCTCGCCGAGGCGCGACTGGGCCACTACGCCCGCGAGCTGACCGACGAGGGTGCCGAGGAGCCGCGCGTCGTCGGGCGGCTCACGGGTGCGGACCTCCTCGAGGCCGCCTACCGCCCGCCGTTCTCCTACTACGAGGGCCGAGAGCGCGCGCACCGCGTCGTGGCGGCGGACTTCGTCACCACCACCGACGGCACGGGGCTGGTGCACTCCGCCGGCGCCTTCGGCGAGGACGACAAGATCGTCTGCGACCGCGAGGGTGTCGCCTCCGTCATGCCCGTCGGGGCGGACGGGAAGTTCACGCACCCCGTCGACGAGTACGCCGGGCTGCAGGTCTTCGACGCCAACCTGCCGATCATCGACCACCTCAAGGCGCGCACCCGCGGCGAGGCCGACGCCGGGTCGGTCACGACCGGCACGGTGCTGCTGCGCCGCGAGTCCTACGACCACTCCTACCCGCACTGCTGGCGCTGCCGCCAGCCGCTGATGTACATGGGCGTGTCCTCGTGGTTCGTGGAGGTCACCAAGGTCAAGGACCGGATGCTCGAGCTCAACGAGCAGATCTCCTGGACGCCGGACCACATCCAGCACGGCCAGTTCGGCCGGTGGCTGGAGAACGCGCGCGACTGGTCGATCACCCGCAACCGGTTCTGGGGCTCCCCGGTGCCGGTGTGGCAGAGCGACGACCCGGCCTACCCGCGCACCGACGTCTACGGCTCGTTCGCCGAGATCGAGCGCGACTTCGGCCGCCTGCCGCGCAACGCCGCCGGCGAGCCGGATCTGCACCGGCCGTTCGTCGACGACCTCACGCGCCCCAACCCCGACGACCCGACCGGCCGGTCCACGATGCGCCGCGTCGAGGACGTCCTCGACGTCTGGTTCGACTCCGGCTCCATGCCCTACGCGCAGGTGCACTACCCGTTCGACAACCGGGAGTGGTTCGAGCACCACTACCCGGGCGACTTCATCGTGGAGTACATCGGCCAGACCCGCGGCTGGTTCTACACGCTCCACGTCCTGGCCACCGCGCTGTTCGACCGGCCGGCGTTCCGCACCGCCGTCTCGCACGGCATCGTGCTGGGCTCCGACGGGCGCAAGATGAGCAAGTCGCTGCGCAACTACCCGGACGTCTCGGAGGTCTTCAACCGCGACGGGTCCGACGCCATGCGGTGGTTCCTCATGGCCTCGCCGATCCTGCGCGGCGGGAACCTCGTCGTGACGGAGGACGGCATCCGCGACGCCGTCCGGCAGGTGCTGCTGCCGCTGTGGAGCACCTACTACTTCTTCACCCTGTACGCGAACAGCGCGGGCGGCACCGGCGATTCGGCCGGCTACGCCGCCAAGCCCGTGGAGCCCGAGCGAGCGGCCGGGCTGCCGGCGCTCGACCGCTACCTGCTGGCCCGCACGCACGACCTCGTGGAGACGGTCACCGGCCAGCTCGACGCCTATGACATCTCCGGGGCGTGCGAGTCCGTGCGCGAGCACCTGGACGTCCTGACCAACTGGTACGTGCGCACCCAGCGGGACCGCTTCTGGGCCGAGGACGCCGACGCCTTCGACACGCTGTACACCGCGCTCGAGGTGCTGTGCCGCGTCATGGCGCCGCTCGCGCCGCTGCTGACGGAGGAGATCTGGCGCGGCCTGACCGGCGGCCGGTCGGTGCACCTCGCCGACTGGCCCACCGCGCGGAACACTCCCGCCCTGGTGCCCGACGACGCGCTCGTCGCCGCGATGGACGAGGTGCGCGCCGTCGTGTCGACGACGCTGGCGCTGCGCAAGGCGAACCAGCTGCGGGTGCGCCAGCCGCTGGCCCGGCTCACGGTGGCGGTCCCGGACCCGGCGGCGCTCGCGGACTACGCCGGCCTGCTCGCCTCCGAGCTCAACGTCAAGGCGGTGGACCTGGTGCAGGCGGACGCCGAGGCGTCCGAGCGGTTCGGCATCACCGAGCGGCTCGCGGTGAACGCCCGGGCGGCGGGCCCGCGCCTGGGCCGGGGCGTGCAGGTCGTCATCCGGGCGGCCAAGGCAGGTGCCTGGCACAAGGACGCCGACGGCGCGGTGGTCGTCACGACCGACGACGGCGAGGTCGGCCTGCTCGAGCCGGAGTACGAGCTGACCACCGTCGTCGGCGACGCGGCGGGCCAGGACGTGGCGGCGAGCGTGCTCCCGGGCGGCGGGTTCGTCGTCCTGGACCTGGCGCTCGACGACGCGCTGCGCGCCGAGGGGTACGCCCGCGACGTCGTCCGCGACGTGCAGGACGCCCGCAAGGCCGCCGGGCTCGAGGTGAGCGACCGCATCGATCTCACGCTCGACGTCCCGCCGGAGCACGTGGCCGACGTCGAGGCGCACCGGGAGCTGGTCGTGCGCGAGACGCTGGCCGTCAGCCTGACGGTGACCGGTGCCGAGGGCACCGCTCGTTCCGTCCACGTCACGAAGCACGAGGGAGACGCATGAGCGACGGCGGCAAGAACGACGCGAAGAAGGCGAAGGCGGCCGACCGCAAGGCGGCCCGGGCCGCGGCGGAGGACGCCGCCGCCCGCGAGGACCTCGAGCGCGTCTACGCGCACATCGTGTCCCGCGCCCCGGAGCACGACGTGTCGCCGACCATCGACCGCGTCGCACGACTGCTGGAGCTGCTCGGCGACCCACAGCGCTCCTTCCGGGCCATCCACCTGACGGGCACCAACGGCAAGTCGTCGACGGCGCGGATGGCCGAGCGGCTCGTGCGCGAGCACGGGCTGCGCACGGGGCTGTTCACCTCACCGCACCTGACGAGCGTCACCGAGCGCATCTGCGTCGACGGCGAGCCGCTGAGCGCGGCACGGTTCGTGGAGGTCTGGGAGGACGTCTTCCCCTACGTGCAGGTGGTCGACGCCGAGCTCGAGGAGTCCGGCCAGTCGCGGCTGAACTTCTTCGAGGTGCTCACGGGCCTGGCGTTCGCGGCGTTCGCCGACGCTCCCGTCGACGTGGCGGTGCTCGAGGTGGGCATGGGCGGTACCTGGGACACCACCAACACGGTCGACGCGGAGGTCGCGGTGATCACCCCGATCAGCATCGACCACGAGAAGTGGCTGGGGTCGACGCCCGCGGAGATCGCCGTGGTCAAGGCGGGGATCATCAAGACCGGGGCGACGGCCGTCGTGGCCGAGCAGCGACCGGAGGTCGACGAGGTGCTCGCCGAGCGGGCCGCCGAGGTCCGGGCCCGCCTGGTTCGCGAGGGCGTCGACCTGGAGGTGGCCGCGCGTGCCATCGCGGTGGGTGGCCAGCTGGTCGCGCTCCGCACACCGCTGGCGACGTACACGGACGTGTTCGTGCCGCTGCACGGCGCGCACCAGGCGCACAACGCCCTGCTGGCCCTGGCCGCCGTCGAGCAGATGCTCGGCGGCCGGGCGCTGGACGGGGGAGTCGTGGAGACCGCGTTCGCCGACGTCGCGGTGCCGGGACGCCTCGAGCTGTTGCGCTCCAGCCCCACCGTGCTCGTCGATGCCGCGCACAACCCGCACGGTGCCGAGGCCCTGGTCGCGGCGCTGGACGAGTCGTTCAGCCTGCGCGCCGTGGTCGGCGTGGTCGGGGTCATGGCGGACAAGGACGCCGAGGGCCTCCTGGCCACGCTGGAGCCCGCGTTGTCCCACGTGGTGCTGACGCGCAACTCGTCGGAGCGCTCGGCGGACCCGTACGACCTCGCCGAGGTGGCGCGCGAGATCTTCGGCGAGGACCGGGTGCACACCGCCGACCGGCTCGACGCGGCGCTGCAGGTCGCCACGGACCTGGCCGAGGCGGACGACGTCGTCGGGGTCGGGACCGGGACCGGGGTGGTCGTCACGGGGTCGGTGATCACCGTCGCGGACGCGCGCGTGCTCCTCGGACGCGGCTGAGGCGGCGGGCCGGACCGACCCAGGGGGACCCGGATCGGGGCCGGGCACGGCGCCCTGCACTGCACGGGCCGCCCGGCGGGTGTTGTATGAGTCACAGGGACACAACCGCTCGGGAGGCCGTGATGAAGAAGCTGCTGGACGACCCGGCGCAGGCCGTCGACGACTCGTTGCGAGGGTTCGCCCTCGCGCACGCCGACGCCGTCGAGGTGCGGTTCGACCCGACGTTCGTGCTGCGCGCCGGCGGGACGCCGCCGGGCCGCGTCGCCGTCGTGAGCGGTGGTGGCTCCGGCCACGAGCCGTTGCACGCCGGGTTCGTCGGTGCCGGGATGCTCGACGCGGCCGTGCCGGGCGCGGTGTTCACGTCGCCGACCCCGGACCAGGTCTCGGCCGCGCTGCAGGCGGCCGACGGCGGTGCGGGCGTGCTCGCGATCGTCAAGAACTACACGGGCGACGTGCTGAACTTCGAGACCGGGGTCGAGCTGGTGGAGGCCGAGGGCATCGAGGTCGCCAGCGTCGTCGTCAACGACGACGTCGCGGTCGAGGACTCGCTGTACACGGCGGGCCGCCGGGGTGTCGCCGGGACGGTCGCGGTCGAGAAGATCGCCGGCGCGGCCGCCGCCCGCGGTGACGACCTGGCGACGGTGGCTGCGCTGGCCGAGCGAGTCGTCGCCGGGGTCCGCACCATGGGGGTCGCGCTGACGGCGTGCACCGTGCCGCACGTGGGCCGCCCGGGCTTCGAGCTGGCCGACGACGAGGTCGAGATCGGCATCGGGATCCACGGTGAGCCGGGCAGGCACCGCGTGACCGCGTCCGGGGCGCACGACATCACCCGGCGGTTGCTGGACCCGGTCGCCGAGGACCTGGAGCTGGCGTCGGGCGAACGGGTGCTGCTGTTCGTCAACGGGATGGGCGGCACGCCGCTGAGCGAGCTCTACGTCGTCTACGCGCGCGCCCACGACCTCCTCGCCGAGCGCGGCGTCGAGGTGGCGCGCTCCCTGGTCGGCAGCTACGTGACCTCGCTGGAGATGCAAGGTGCGTCGGTCACCGTGCTGCGGCTCGACGACGAGCTGACCGAGCTGTGGGACGCCCCGGTGCACACACCGGCGCTACGGTGGTGACCGTGCTGGATGTCGCCTGGGCCGAACGCTGGATGCACGCCGCCGCCGCGGACGTCCGTGACGCGCGGGACGAGCTCACCGAGCTCGACCGGCGGATCGGCGACGGGGACCACGGCGTCAACATGGACCGTGGGCTGAGTGCCGTCGTCGAACGTCTGGACGACCCTGCCCAGGCACCTCGGGAGACGGTCGGGCAGGTGCTGCGCCTCGCCGCCACCACCATGATGTCCACGGTGGGAGGGGCCGCCGGGCCGCTCTACGGCACGGCGCTGCTGCGTGCGTCCAAGGTGACCGACCGCGCCGACCTGCCCTCGAGCGGCGTCGTCGCGCTCGTCGAGGCCGCGCTGGAGGGGATCGTGGCGCGCGGCCGCGCCACCGTGGGGGAGAAGACCATGGTCGACGCCTGGCAGCCCGCGGCGGAGGCCGCCGAGCAGGCCGAGGACGCCGAGGACGGGATCGACGTCCTGCGTGCGGCGGCCGCCGCGGCGGCGACCGGGGCGGAGGCGACCATCCCGCTCGTGGCGACGAAGGGCCGGGCCTCGTACCTGGCCGAGCGCAGCGCGGGCACGCAGGACCCGGGCGCGCGCTCGACGGCGATCATCCTGGCGGCGGCCGTCGCCGCCGCGGAGGGACGCGGCGCGTGAGCGTCGGACTGGTCCTCGTCGCGCACTCGGCGATGCTCGCCGACGGCACGGCCGAGCTCGCCCGGCAGATGGCGCCGGACGTGGAGCTCCGGTGCGCGGCCGGCGATCCCGACGGCGGGCTGGGCACGTCGTTGCCGCGGGTCCAGGACGCGCTGTCCGCCGCGCTGGCGGCGGCGGACGGCGTCGTGGTGCTGGCCGACCTGGGTTCCGCCGTCCTGACGGTCGAGTCCGCGCTCGAGCTGGACCCCGAGCTGCCACCCAGGGTGCGACTCGTCTCCGCGCCGTTCGTCGAGGGTGCGGTCGCCGCGGCCGTGACGGCTCAGCAGGGCGCCGGCCTGGACGCCGTCGCCGAGGCCGCGGAGTCGGCGGTGCTGTCCATCGGTCCGGAGCCGGTGCTCCAACTGGTCCAGGCCCCCGGGTCCGGGACGGCCGACAGCCCGGCGGTCGTGGGGACGCGTGCGTCGGGCGAGGCGATCCCGGTGCCGGATCCGACGTCGTCGGGCGATGCCGACCAGGTGAGCGTGACGGTCGAGGTGCGCAACCCGCTCGGTCTGCACGCCCGACCCGCCGCGGTGGTGGCCCGGTCCGTCGCCGATCTGGGCGTCCCGGTCACGATCAACGGCGCCGACGCCACCAGCGTGCTGCAGCTCATGTCCCTGGGGACGTCGGCGGGTGACGTGGTGACGATCGCAGCGCGCGGTCCCGACGCGGAGGCCGCAGCCGCCGTCGTCGCCGGGCTGGTGCAGGGCGGGTTCGGCGAGCTGTGAGGTAGCCCACGCAACATTGCACTTGGTGCAAACTTGCAGCGGGTGCATGATTGTGGTGTGAACGCCAACCCTGTCGACGACACCGGCCTGCGGGCGCGCAAGAAGCGCGCCCGGGCCGACGCCATCGTGGACGCCGCGCAGCGTCTCGTGCTCGCGCACGGGTTCGACGCGGTCACCGTCGAGGCGATCGCCGAGGCGGCCGGGATCTCCCCGCGCACGTTCTTCAACTACTTCGAGTCCAAGGACGACGCCGTGCTCGGCCAGGGGTCGTTCGACCTCGACGCCGGGTTCCGCGGCGAGTTCGTCGCCGGCGGGCCGACGGGACGGCTCACCGCCGACCTCGAGGTCCTGGCGGCAGCGCTGCTCGGGGCCGTCGCCGGGTCCGACCCGCACGCACCCGCGCGCGTCCTGGAGCTCATGCAGGCCGAGCCGCGGCTCCTCGCGCACCACTTCGCCTGGTTCGAGCGGCACAAGAACCAGGTCGAGGACCTGTTCACCGAGCGGCACGCCTGCCGGCCGCTGCCGACCGACCCGGCCACGTGCACCATGGTCGTCTTCTTCCTGGTCCGCGCCGCGCTCGACGACTGGGACGCCGGCGGCCGCCACGGCGACGTCACCGAGCACCTGCCGGCCGCGCTCGCCAAGATCGCCGCCGTCGTCAACGCCTGACCCACGCTCTCCTGCCGGCCCGCCCGGCTCCTCCCGCACCGCCAGCACTCCGCCCCGAACGAGGTACCGCCATGGCCCACGCCCCCGCCCCCGCGCCGGACAAGCCGCTCGTCGTCCTGACGCAGCGCACGATCTGGCTGATCTTCGGCGCCCTCATGGCGTCGATGTTCCTGTCCTCCCTGGACCAGACGATCGTCTCGACGGCGATGCCCACCATCGTGGGCGAGCTCGACGGCGTCGCCCACCAGGGCTGGGTCGTCACCGCCTACATCCTGGCCGTGGCCATCGGCATGCCCCTGTACGGCAAGTTCGGCGACCTGTACGGCCGGCGCTGGCCGTTCCTCGTCGCCATCGGGCTGTTCACCGTGGCCTCCGCCGGAGCCGGCATGGCCGACTCCATGCTCACGCTCGTCGCGTGGCGAGCGGTGCAGGGCCTCGGCGGCGGTGGACTCATGATCCTCTCGCAGTCGATCATCGCCGACATCGTGCCGGCCTCGGAGCGCGGCAAGTACATGGGTCCGCTCGGCGCGCTCTTCGGCGTCTCGGCCGTGCTCGGGCCGCTGCTCGGCGGCTGGCTCACCGAGGGCCCGGGCTGGCGCTGGGCGTTCTGGATCAACATCCCGGTCGGGCTCGCGGCCTTCGCCATCGCATGGTTCGCGCTGCGCCTGCCGTCGCACCGTTCGTCCCGACCGGTCGACTGGGCCGGGATCGTCTCCATGGCCGTGGCCACCACGGGCATCGTGCTCATCACCAGCTGGGAGTCCCTCGCGGACGGTGGCTACGACTGGACCGACGGCCGCCTGCTCGGCCTCGTGGCGCTGACCGTGGCGGCGGTCGGGGCGTTCGTGCTCGCCGAGAACCGCGCCGCCGAGCCGCTCATCCCGCTGCGCCTGTTCAAGAACCGGACCTTCACGATCACCACGCTGATCGGCCTCGTGCTCGGTATGGGGCTGTTCTCCGCGATGGCGATGCTGCCGACGTTCCTGCAGATGTCCACCGGTGCCGGCGTCACCGAGTCCGGCTGGCTCATGCTGCCGATGATGGTCGGCGTCATGCTGACCTCGATCGTGTCCGGTTTCGCCGTCGCGAAGTCGGGCCGGTACAAGGCCTACCCGATCGCGGGCCTGGCGATCGTCGCCGTCGGCATGGTGTGGCTGACCACGCTCGCGGGTGACACCTCCATGTGGGTCTTCGGCGCGATGATCTTCACGCTGGGCGCCGGCATGGGCCTGGTCATGCAGGTCGTGGTGCTCGCGGTGCAGAACGCGGTCGACCCGAGCGAGCTCGGTACCGCGACGAGCGCGAACAACTTCTTCCGCGAGGTCGGTGCCTCCGTGGGCGTCGCCCTGTTCACCACGATCTTCACCTCGCGCCTCACCGACAACCTCGGCCAGGTGTTCGCCGGGGCGCCCGACGTCGGGGCCGGTGCGGAGGCGAGGCTCACGCCCGCGATGGTCGCCGCCCTCCCGGAGCCCCTGCACTCCGGCGTCGTCGACGCCTACGCCGACGCCCTGGCGCCGTCGTTCTGGTACCTGGTGCCCCTGGTGCTGGTCGGCTTCGTCCTCGCGCTGTTCCTGCCGGTGATCAAGCTGTCCGACGTGGCCGGCATGGTGGCGCGCGGCGAGGCGATCGAGGACCCGGCCAAGGTCGCGGCGCGTCAGGAGGCGGTCGGCGAGCGGGCGGCCGAGCGGTCGGAGGTGCCGGTCGGGACGGCGGGTGCCGCCGTCGGGCACCACGACGCCGCACCGACCGATATCGTGGACGGGTGAGCAAGAAGGACGACCGCCCCCGGCCGGGCGACACGATCAAGCCGCGCAAGCCTGCCAAGGTGCAGTTCGCCGCCACGGTGCTGCAGCTCGAGGCCTTCGCCGTGCTGTTCGCCGCCCTCGCGCTGTACGGGCTGCGGGACTCGACCTACGAGCGTGGGCCCCTGGTCCTCGGGTCCACCGCCGCGCTCTGGACGGTCACCGGCGTGCTCTTCCTCATGCTCGTCCTGCTGTCGCGGATGGTCGCGCGTCCCGGTGGCTACGTGGCGGGGTCGGTCGCCCAGGTCCCGGTGCTCGCGATGGGTCTGCTGCTGCCGATGATGTTCGTCGTCGGAGCCGTCTTCGTCGCGATGTGGGTGGTCTCGCTGCGGCTCGGCGGACGGATCGACCGGGAGCGCGCCGAGTACGACGCGTCCCATCCGGAGACGGCCCCGAACCTCTGAGGCCCATGGTCGGCGTGCCGGCCGCGGCCGATAGGGTGACGGCCATGACCGAAGCAACCACGCCCGCGCCCGAGCGCACCCTCGTCCTCGTCAAGCCCGACGGCGTCCGCCGCGGCCTGTCCGGTGAGATCCTGCGGCGCATCGAGGCCAAGGGCTACACGCTCACGGCCGTCGAGCTGAAGAACGCCACGCCCGAGCTCCTCGCCCAGCACTACGCCGAGCACGAGGGCAAGCCGTTCTACGCCCCGCTCGTGGAGTTCATGCTCTCCGGCCCCGTCCTCGCGGTGGTGGCCGAGGGGCAGGGCGTCATCCCCGGCTTCCGTTCGCTGGCCGGTGCCACCGACCCGACGGCCGCCGCCCCCGGCACCATCCGCGGCGACCTCGGCCGGGACTGGGGACTGAAGGTCCAGCAGAACCTGGTGCACGGCTCCGACTCCCCGGAGTCCGCCGAGCGCGAGATCGCCCTCTGGTTCCCGACCTTCTGATCCTCCACCGCGGGCGGGAGGCCGCGGCACCCGGGACCCCGGGCGGCCGCGCCTCCCGCCCGCCGCGGCTCCGGACGCCACCAGCTGCGGGGAACGCCGTCCCGGGTGCTCGGGATCGGGCGCCGCGGCGGATACCCTCGGCCACGTGCACCTCAAGACGCTGACGCTCCGGGGCTTCAAGTCGTTCGCCTCGGCGACGACGCTGAGCCTGGAGCCCGGCATCACCTGCGTCGTCGGCCCCAACGGCTCCGGCAAGTCGAACGTCGTCGACGCGCTGTCCTGGGTGATGGGCGAGCAGGGCGCCAAGTCGCTGCGCGGCGGCAAGATGGAGGACGTCATCTTCGCCGGCACCGCGGGGCGCCCGCCGCTGGGCCGGGCCGAGGTGTCGCTGACCATCGACAACACGGACGGTGCCCTGCCGATCGACTACACCGAGGTGACGATCTCTCGCACGCTGTTCCGCAGCGGCGGCTCCGAGTACGCGATCAACGGCAGCTCGTGCCGGCTGCTGGACATCCAGGAGCTCCTCAGCGACTCGGGGATCGGCCGCGAGATGCACGTGGTGGTCGGCCAGGGGCAGCTCGACCAGGTGCTGCGTGCCACCCCGGAGGAGCGCCGAGGCTTCATCGAGGAGGCCGCGGGAGTCCTCAAGCACCGCAAGCGCAAGGAGAAGGCGCTGCGCAAGCTCGAGGCGATGGCCGGGAACCTGGCCCGCCTCACCGACCTCACCACGGAGCTGCGCCGCCAGCTCGGGCCGTTGGGCCGGCAGGCGGAGGCGGCCCGCAAGGCGCGCACCGTGCAGTCCGACCTGCGGGACGCCCGGGCGCGGCTGCTGGCCGACGACCTCGCCCAGCTCGGCGCGCAGCTCGAGCAGGAGCGTGCTGACGAGGCGGCCCTCGCCGAGCGCCGCCGAGCCGCGGAGGACGCTCTCGGCGTCGCCCGGCAGCGCCTGGCCCGGCTGGAGGTGGCGGCCGCCGCCTCGGCCAGGGCCGCCTCGCGGGCCACCGACACGTTCCACGGGCTCGGGGCCGTCCGGGAGCGCCTGCGGGGGCTGGCCTCGCTGGCCGACGAGCGGGTCCGGCTGCTCGGGACCGCCGAGCCGGAGCACCGCGGCCAGGACCCCGAGGAGCTCGAGGCCCAGGCCGAACGTGCTCGCGCCTCCGAGGCCGAGCTCGAGCGCGAGGTGGAGATCGCCCGGACGGCGCTCGAGGGCGCCGTCGCCGCCCGCGGTGACACGGAGGCGGCGGCCGCGGCCGCCGAGAAGGAGCTCGCCACCCTCCTGCGCGGCGCCGCCGACCGACGGGAGGGACTCGCCCGCCTGTCCGGTCAGGTCGCCGCCCGGCGTAGCCGCGTCGAGGCCGCCGACGCCGAGATCGAGCGCGTGCAGGCCGGCCTCGCCGCGGCGGAACGCCGGGCCGAGGAGGCCGCGGCACGCTTCGCCGAGCTCGAGCGCGACGTGCTGGGCGCCGAGGCCGGCGAGGAGGGCCTCGACGCCGACCACGAGCGGGCGGTCGCCGCGCTGACGGAGGCGCGCTCCGCCGTCGAACGCCTCGAGGAGCGGGTCGCCGCCGCCGAGACGGAGCGCGCCACCTGGTCCGCGCGGGTCGAGACGTTGAGCCTGAGCCTGGACCGCAAGGACGGCGCGGGCGCGCTGCTCGCCGCCGACCCGGCCGGCGTCCTCGGCTCGGTGGCGTCGCTCCTCGGTGTGGAGGCCGGCTACGAGGAGGCGGTCGCGGCCGCGCTCGGCCCGCTGGCCGACGCCGTCGCGGTCGAGAGCCTCGGGGCGGCGGTCGATGCGCTGCGGCTCCTGCGCGACGACGACGCCGGACGCGCCGGACTGGTCGTCGGCGGGTCGGACGGCGCCGCGCCCGCGCCGCCGGAGGTCCCGCTGCCCGACGGCGCGCGCCGCGGGGTGGACGTCGTGACCGCCACGGGGCCGGCGGCGGCGGCGCTCCGGCACCTGCTCGCCGCCGTCGTCGTGGTGGAGGACCTCGCGCAGGCCCGTGCCCTGGTCGCGGCGCACCCCACGACCGTGGCGGTCACCCGGGCCGGCGACCTGCTCGCCGCGACCCGTGCGTCGGGCGGCTCGGCCGCGGCACCGAGCGTGCTGCACCTGACCAGCGCGCTGGAGGAGGCCCGTGCGGGACTCGACGACGCCGTCGCGCGGGGCGAGCAGGGACGCGAGGACCTGGTCGGGGCCCGCGCCGCGCTCGAGGCGGCGCAGACGCGCCACGACGAGACGCTCGACCGGCTGCACGAGTCCGACGCGGCGATGGCGGCCGTCGCCGAACAGCTCGGGACGCTGGGTTCCGCCCGCACCGGCGCGCAGGCCGAGGCCGAGCGCCACCGGACGGCCCTGGCGGAGGCGACCGAGCGGCGGCACCAGGATGCCGCCGCGCTCGACGACCTCGTCCACCGTCTGGAGGTGGCCGAGGCCGAGCCGACAAGGTCCGAGGAGGACATCGCCGCCGCCACCGAGGCGCGGGACGTCGCACAGCGCGCCGCCGGCGCCGCCCGTCAGGAAGAGACCGAGGCGCGGCTGACGCTGCGGACGGCCGAGGAACGTGCCCGGGCGGTCGCGGGCCGTGCCCAGGGGCTGGCGCGGGCCGCCGAGCGCGAACGCCAGGCACGGGAGCAGGCGGCCGCGCGGGCACGGCGACGGGCGGCCGAGGCCGACCGCGCCGCCGGCGTGCGGGGCGACGTCGCCACGGCCCTCGAGGCACTGGCCCGCTCGACGGAGCGGGCCGCGGCCGAGCGGGCCGCGGCCGAGGCGGAGCGGGAGGAGCAGCGCGCCGAGGTCGACGCCGTGCGGGCGGACGTGGACCGGTTGTCCGGCGAGCTGCGCGACCTGACCGACGTGGCGCACCGCGACGAGGTCGCCCGCGCGCAGCAGGTGGCCCGGTTCGAGCAGCTCCGTACCCGCGCGGTCGAGGAGCTCGGGACCGAGCCGGAGTCCCTGGTGGAGGAGTTCGGCCCGCACCGCGAGGTACCCGTGCCCCGGCCTGCGGACGCCGCCGAGGACGACCCGGACCCCGACCCCGTGCCGTACGTGCGCGCCGAGCAGGAGAAGCGGCTCGCGGCGGCGGAGCGCGCGCTGAAGCGCATCGGCACGGTCAACCCGCTCGCCCTGGAGGAGTTCGCCGCGCTGGAGGAGCGCCACCGGTTCCTCACGGAGCAGCTCGCGGACCTCAAGGGCTCGCGCGAGGACCTGCTGCAGATCGTGGCCGAGATCGACGAGCGGGTCCAGCAGGTCTTCGCCGAGGCGTACCAGGACACCGCGGCACAGTTCGAGCGGGTCTTCGCGCGGCTGTTCCCCGGCGGCGAGGGCCGGCTCGTGCTGACCGAGCCCGGCGACCTGCTCACCACGGGCATCGAGGTGGAGGCGCGCCCGGCCGGCAAGAAGGTCAAGCGGTTGTCGCTGCTGTCGGGCGGGGAGCGCTCGCTGACGGCGGTGGCGTTCCTCGTGTCGATCTTCAAGGCGCGCCCGAGCCCGTTCTACGTCATGGACGAGGTCGAGGCCGCGCTCGACGACGTCAACCTGGGCCGCCTGCTCGAGATCTTCCGCGAGCTGCAGGAGGACTCCCAGCTCGTGGTCATCACGCACCAGAAGCGCACGATGGAGGTCGCGGACGCGCTCTACGGCGTCACGATGCGCGGCGACGGTGTGACGACCGTCATCTCGCAGCGGCTGCGCGAAGCGGCGGAGGCGGGGTGACAATGGCTGCCATGGCCCTCGTCGTGTGGATCCTCGTCTCGCTCCTCGTCGCCGCGGCCGTGTTCCTGGTGGCGAACGTCATGGAGAAGCGCGACGACGACGACGTCCGTGGCGTGCGCGCGTTCCTGCGGGACTTCCGTGCCGGGCTGAGCCGCCGTCGTCGGACCGCCGCTCCCGAGCCGGTCGACACCGACATGGACGCCTTCTTCGCGGCGACCGTCGAGGACGCTCCCGCCTACGTGGACGCCGACGAGCTGTCCGGCGTGCTGCAGCGCGCCCAGGAGCGGGTCAGCACGCCGTTCCACGGCACCCCGCGCCCCGGCGGCCCCGGCGTGCGCGGCGTCTGACACGCCGCGCCGACGCACGGGGCGACGCACGGTCTGGGAGACTTGGGGACCGTGACTGATGATCTTCTCTGGCTCTGGATAGTTCTCGGCGTCCTCCTCCTCGCGGGCGTCGGCTCCGCGCTCGTCGCCCCGCGGCTGCGCCGGCGCGGCAAGGGCGACGACGGCGCGCCGACCGCCGTGGACGAGGCCCCGCAGGACACGCTCGCACCACCGGACGTCGCGCCGGTGGAGACCTCACCCACGGCCCCGGCGCTGGAGACGCCCGCTCCCGTCGCGGGGCGGATGGTCCGGCTGCGCGACCGTCTCGCACGCTCCGGTTCGCCGCTCGGCGCGCGCCTGCTGAGCGTCCTGTCGCGCACCGACCTCACCGAGGACGACTGGGACGAGCTGGAGGAGACGCTGCTGCTCGCGGACATCGGGGCCGGGCCGGCGGGCGAGCTGCTCGAGGCGCTGCGCACCCGGGTGCGCGTCGAGGGCGTGCGCGAGCCGGCCGCGGTGCGCGAGCTGCTGCGTTCGGAGCTGCTGAACGTCGTCGACCCCACCATGGACCGGACCATCGCCACGACCCGGCCGGTCGTCGACGGCGTGGCGAAGCCAGCCGTCGTCCTCGTCGTGGGCGTCAACGGCACCGGCAAGACCACCACCGTGGGCAAGCTCGCCCGGGTGCTCGTCGCGGAGGGCCGCACGGTGGTGCTGGGTGCCGCCGACACCTTCCGGGCCGCCGCGGCGGACCAGCTCACCACCTGGGGCGCCCGCGTGGGCGTGGAGACGGTGCGCTCGGACCGCGAGGGCGCCGACCCGGCGGCCGTCGCGTTCGACGCCGTGGCGAAGGGCTCGCGCGACGACGTCGACGTCGTGCTGGTCGACACGGCCGGCCGGCTGCAGAACAAGGCCGGCCTCATGGACGAGCTCGGCAAGATCAGCCGGGTGATCACCCGCGAGGCGCCGCTCGGGGAGGTCCTCCTGGTGCTGGACGCCACCACGGGGCAGAACGGTATGCAGCAGGCCAAGGTCTTCGGCGAGGTCGCCGGCGTGACGGGCATCGTGCTCACCAAGCTGGACGGCACCGCCAAGGGCGGGATCGTCGTGGCGGTGCAGCGCGAGCTGGGCGTGCCGGTCAAGCTGGTCGGCCTCGGTGAGGGGCCGGACGACCTGGCGCCGTTCGACCCGGAGCAGTTCGTCGACGGGCTGCTCGGCTGACCGGTCGCGCCGAGGTCTCGGTCGGGTCACGGGATGATCACGGTCGGGCGCCGAACGTCTCGCACTGTGGACAGAAACCCGATGTTTACGCGGCTGCGTCGTCTGTGACACGGCTGTAACACGACCTCTGTCCAGTGGAAACCCCGCGCCGCCACGGTGGTCCTCGACCGGCCACACGGGTCGGCGAGGGGAGTTGGACAATGGAGCTGGATACCGGGGCAACCGCGTGGATGCTGACGTCAGCGTCGCTCGTGCTCCTGATGACGCCGGGCCTGGCGTTGTTCTACGGAGGCATGGTTCGCGGCAAGTCCGTCCTGAACATGATGATGATGTCGTTCGGCGCCATCGCCGTCACGGCAGTCATCTACGTCCTGTGGGGCTGGTCGATGTCCTACGGCAGCGACATCGGCGGGATCGTCGGCAACCCGTTCGACCAGTTCGCGCTGCAGGGCGCGATCTATGACGACGCCGGCGAGTTCATCATCGACGACTTCGGTGTTCCGGGCATCGTCGGTGTCGGCTTCCAGGCAACCTTTGCCATCATCACCGTCGCACTCATCTCCGGTGCGATCGCCGACCGTGTGAAGTTCGGCACCTGGATGGTCTTCGTGGCCCTCTGGGTCACCTTCGCCTACTTCCCGATGGCGCACATGGTCTGGGGCGGTGGCCTCCTGTCCGGCGACGGTCCGTTCGCGTCGATCGCGGCGCCGATCGACTTCGCCGGTGGCACGGTGGTGCACATCAACGCCGGTGCCGCTGCGCTGGTGCTCGCCCTGGTCGTCGGCAAGCGCAAGGGCTTCGGCACCGAGCCGATGCGTCCGCACAACCTGACTCTCGTGATGCTCGGCGCCGCCCTGCTGTGGTTCGGCTGGTTCGGCTTCAACGGCGGTTCGGCCTTCACCGCCGACGGCTTCGCGGGCCTTGCCTGGGTCAACACCACCACCGCGACCGCGGCCGCCGTCCTCGGCTGGCTCGTCGTGGAGAAGATCCGTGACGGCTCGGCGACCTCGCTGGGTGCCGCCTCGGGTGTCGTGGCCGGCCTGGTCGCCATCACGCCCGCAGCCGGTTCGGTCAGCCCGCTCGGCTCGATCCTGCTCGGGGCCGTCGCCGGTGTGCTGAGCGCCTTCGCGGTGGGGCTGAAGTTCAAGCTGGGCTTCGACGACTCGCTCGACGTCGTGGGCGTGCACCTGGTCTCCGGCCTGTGGGGCACGCTGGCGATCGGCTTCCTCGCCACGGAGACCGGCCTGTTCTACGGTGGCGGCGTCAACCAGCTGGCCGTCCAGGCCATCATCGCCGTGGTCGCCGTCGCGTTCTCGGCCGTCGTCACCTACATCCTGGCGATCATCCTCAAGCCCACCATGGGCTGGCGCGTCTCGGAGGACGTCGAGGTCAACGGTATCGACCTGGCCGTGCACAGCGAGTCGGCGTACGAGACGATCCAGCAGGGTTCCGTCATCAAGGAGGTCCGAGCATGAAGCTCGTCACGGGAGTCATCCAGCCCCATCGTCTCGACGACGTGAAGTCGGCCCTCGAGGCCGCCGGCGTCCGCGGCATGACCGTCAGCGAGGCCAGCGGCTACGGTCGCCAGAAGGGCCACACCGAGGTCTACCGCGGTGCCGAGTACACGGTGGACCTCGTCCCGAAGGTCCGGATCGAGGTGCTCATCGCCGACGAGGACGCCGCGGCGATCGTCGACGTCGTCGTGGGTGCGGCCCAGACGGGCAAGATCGGTGACGGCAAGGTCTGGACGGTGCCGGTCGACGACGTCGCCCGCGTCCGTACCGGCGAGCACGGCGACGCCGCGCTCTGACGCCGATGGCCGACCTCCCCTCGACGGACGGCGGCCCCGCGCAGCAGCAGGCCCCGCACCCCGGTCCCGGGGTGCGGGGCCCTGTCGTGGGGCTCCGCCAGGACCTGCTCGCCGCCGCCGCCGACCTCAGCGGACCGGGGCGCTCCGGCGTCGCGCGCCGGGCCGCGCTCCAGCAGATCGTGACCGGGCGCCTGGCCGCCCTCTACGCGGAGGCCACCGCCGGGATCGAGCCGACGGGCATCGCGCTGGCCGCCGTCGGCTCCCTGGGTCGCGGCGAGCTCGGGCCGCTGTCCGACCTCGACCTCGTCCTCGTCCACGACGGTCGTTCCCACAAGCCGGCGGAGCTGGCCGAGGTCGCCGAGCGGCTCTGGTACCCGCTGTGGGACTCCGGGGTCGACATCGACCACGCCGTCCGCTCGCTGACACAGACGCGGCAGCTCGCGACGCGCGACCTGCCGGCGGCCGTCGGCTGGCTCGACGTCCGGCCCGTCGCGGGGGACGCGGTCGTCGTGCACCGCGCCGCGTCCGGGATCCTCACCGACTGGCGGTCCGCGTCGCGACGTCGGCTCCCCGAGCTGCTGGCCGGGGTGCGCGAGCGTGCCGAGCGCTCCGGCGAGCTGGCCTACCTCATCGAACCGGACCTCAAGGAGGCACGCGGCGGCATCCGTGACGCCGTCGTGCTGTCCGCCCTCGCCGCGACGTGGCTCACCGACCGGCCGCACGGGCGCGTGGACACGGCTTACGCCCACCTCCTCGACGTGCGGGACGCCCTGCAGGTCGTGACCCGCCGTCGGTCGACCCGCCTGCTGCTCGCCGACCTGGACGAGGTGGCCGGCCTGACCGGCCACGACGACCCCGACGAGCTCTTGGCGAGCCTGGCTGCGGCCGGGCGCGAGATCTCCTTCGCGCTCGACTCCACGGTGCGGCGCGCCCGCCAGGCGCTCCAGCGACCCGCCGCACGCCGACCTGTCCTGGTGCGCGGCCGCCGGCAGCCCCCGCGGCTGCGCTCGGTCGGCGAGGGGCTCGTGGAGCACGACGGCGAGCTCGTCCTGGCCGTGACCGCCCAGCCGGCCGAGGACCCGCTGCTGTCGCTGCGGGCGGCGGCCACGGCGGCCCGGACCGGGCTGGCGCTCTCGCCCGTGACCGTGCACTCGCTGGCCGGGTGCCCGCCGCTGCCGGAGCCGTGGCCGCGCGCCGCTCGCGCACACCTGCTCACTCTGCTCGGCTCCGGGCCCTCGCAGGTGCACGTCTGGGAGGCGCTCGACCTCGCCGGCGCCGTGACCACCTGGATCCCGGAGTGGGCGGACGTCCGGAACAAGCCGCAGCGTGCCGCCATCCACCGTCACACGGTCGACCGGCACCTCGTCGAGACGGCCGCCCTCGCGACGGCGGTCCGCAAGCGCCAGCTCGCCCGCGGCGTCGCGCCGGAGCACCTCCCGGCCGACCTGCTGCTCGTCGCCGCGATCCTCCACGACCTGGGCAAACGGCGGCGTGCCGAGATCTCCGACCACTCTGCGGAGGGCGCACGGATCGCCCCGGACGTGGTGCGGCGGATGGGCTTCGACGAGGCGTTCGTCGACGACGTGGCCACCCTGGTGCGTCAGCACCTGCTGCTCGCGCAGCTGGCCACGAGCGCTGATCCCGAGGACCCGCAGACCGTGCGACGGCTGCTCGAGGGCCTCGATCACCGGATCGACCTGCTCGAGGTGCTGCGCGCGCTCACCGAGAGCGACGCCTCCTCGCTCGGTCCCGCCGGATGGACCGGCTGGCGGGCGAGCCTCGTCGACCAGCTGACCCGGGCCGCACGGGCGGCCCTGGCGGTGGCGTCCGGGACGACCGAGGGCGGCCGGTAGGCTAGGGGACCGCACTTCATCCACCCCGCGAAGAGGACCACCTGGTGTTCAACTCCCTGTCGGACCGGCTCACCGCGACGTTCAAGAACCTGCGCGGTCGGGGACGGCTCTCCGAGGCCGACATCGACGCGACCGTGCGCGAGATCCGCCGTGCGCTGCTCGACGCGGACGTCGCCGTGCCCGTCGTGCGGCACTTCACCGCGGCCGTGCGCGAGCGTGCGCTCGGTGCTGAGGTCTCCGGTGCCCTGAACCCCGCGCAGCAGGTCGTCAAGATCGTCAACGACGAGCTGGTGACCATCCTCGGTGGCCGGACCCGGCCGCTGCAGCTCGCGAAGACCCCGCCGACGGTCATCATGCTCGCTGGCCTGCAGGGCGCCGGCAAGACGACCCTGGCGGGCAAGCTCGCCCTCGCCCTGAAGGAGCAGGGGCACACCCCGATCCTCGTGGCGGCGGACCTCCAGCGCCCGAACGCCGTGACCCAGCTGTCGGTGGTCGCGGAGCGCGCCGGGGTGCCCGTCTTCGCCCCGCACCCGGGCAACACCTCGGACCACGACACGGCCGACGCCGCCCTCGTGGGGGACCCCGTCGGTGTGGCGCGCGACGGCGTCGCGGAGGCACGGAGCAAGCAGCACGACGTCGTGATCGTCGACACGGCCGGCCGGTTGGGTGTGGACCAGGTCCTCATGCAGCAGGCCGCCGACATCCGCTCGGCGATCACGCCGGACGAGGTCCTGTTCGTCATCGACGCGATGATCGGTCAGGACGCCGTCACCACGGCCCAGTCCTTCGCCGAGGGTGTCGACTTCACCGGCGTGGTCCTGTCCAAGCTCGACGGCGACGCCCGCGGTGGTGCCGCGCTGTCGGTCGCCCAGGTCACGGGCCGACCGATCATGTTCGCCTCGACGGGTGAGAAGCTCACGGACTTCGAGGTCTTCCACCCGGACCGGATGGCGTCGCGCATCCTCGACATGGGCGACGTGCTGACGCTCATCGAGCAGGCCGAGAAGGCGTTCGACGCCGACGAGGCCGAGAAGATGGCGGCCAAGGTCGCCCAGGGCGAGGACTTCACGCTCAGCGACTTCCTCGTGCAGATGCAGCAGATGAAGAAGCTCGGCTCGATGAAGAAGATGCTCGGCATGATGCCGGGCATGGCGCAGATGCGCGACCAGCTGGAGAACTTCGACGAGCGCGAGGTCGACCGGGTCCAGGCGCTGATCCAGTCCATGACGCCGGCCGAGCGCGACAACCCCAAGATCATCAACGGCTCGCGGCGTGCCCGGATCGCGCGCGGGGCCGGCCAGACGACCGCTGCGGTCAACGGGCTCCTCGACCGGTTCACGCAGGCACAGAAGATGATGCGGCAGATGTCTCAGGGCGGCGGGATGCCGGGGATGCCCGGTGGCATGCCGGGGATGCCGGGGATGCCCGGCGGCGGCAAGAAGTCGCGGGGCAAGCAGCAGCCCAAGAAGAAGGTCAAGGGCAAGTCCGGAAACCCCGCCAAGCGGGCGCAGCAGGAGCGCGAGGCCATGCAGCGCGCGCTGGGCGGCGGGGCGAAGAAGCCGGCACCGGCGGGTTCGGCCTTCGGGGTGACCGGCGGGGACGACCAGCAGACCGGCAAGGACCTCGAGAACCTCGAGCTGCCGGGCGACCTGGGCAAGCTTCTCGGCGGGGGGCGCTGACGCCCCGGTAGGCTGCCGTCATGTCGGTGCCGCACGTTCCCCTGCACGTCACGGGTCGCATCCTGCTCGACGGCAACCGTGAGGTCGGCGAGATGTGGGTCCGCGACGGCCGGCTCAGTCTTCTGCGGCCCACGCCGCAGGGCAGCCCCGCCACACAGATCGAGGGCTGGGTGCTCCCGGGACTGGTGGACGTGCACTGCCACGTCGGGCTCGATGCCGGCGGAGCCGTCGACGAGGACGCCGCGGTCAAGCAGGCCCTGGCCGACCGCGACGCGGGCGTGCTCCTGGTCCGTGACGCCGGGTCCCCTCTCGACACGTCCTGGGTGTCGCGCCGACCGGACCTGCCTCGGCTCGTGCGGGCGGGTATCCACCTGGCCCGTCCCAAGCGCTATCTGCGCCACTACGGCCTCGAGCTCGACGACGTCGCCGACCTTCCCCGCGTGGTCCGCGAGCAGGCCAGTGCCGGGGACGGCTGGGTCAAGCTCGTCGGCGACTGGATCGACCGTGACCTGGGGCCCGACGGCGACCTGCGTCCGCTGTGGCCGGTCGACGTGCTCACCGAGGCGGTCGCGGCCGCGCACGCCGAGGCGGCACGGGTCACCGTGCACGCGTTCTCCACCGAGGTGATTGACGACCTGCTCACCGCCGGGGTCGACGGCATCGAGCACGGCACCGGCATCACGCCGGACGTCATGCCCGAGATCGCCCAGCGAGGTATCCGTGTCACGCCCACGCTGCTGCAGGTGGGCCAGTTCGGGGCGATCGCGCAGCAGGCCGACGGGAAGTACCCGGTCTACGCGTCCCGGATGCGCCGGATGCACGAACGCCGGTACGAGCAGGTCCGGGCGATGTACGACGCCGGGATCCCGCTCCTCGTCGGGACCGACGCGGGCGGCACGATCGACCACGGCCGGATCGCCGACGAGTGCTCCGAGCTGGTGGCCGCCGGCATCCCCCCGGCCGAGGTCGTCGCGATGGCGACGTGGCGGGCCCGCGCCTACCTGGGCCACGGGGCGATGGTGGAGGGCTCGAGCGCCGACTTCGTCGTCTACCCGGCAGACCCCCGCGAGGACGTCGAGGTGCTGCGCCACCCCACCGCCGTCGTCCTGCGCGGACGTGTCGTGGCCCCGTGAAGGTGCCCTGAGCGGGTCGTCAGGCGGCGTCCGGCACGGTGTGCCCGGGTGTGACCGAGCCGAGGTTGGGCCGGTCGCCGGCGTCTGGCACAATAGCGGGGTACTCGGCGTGCCCAGGCCCCTCTCACCTGCGCAGGCCAAGTCCTGACCCGCCCACCCGCAGGACCCCACCCGCGCGTGTCCGGGTCGCACCCACAGAACCAGGAGAGTCCACACCAGTGGCCGTCAAGATTCGTCTGAAGCGCCTCGGCAAGATCCGGGCACCGTACTACCGCGTCGTCGTCGCCGACTCGCGCACCAAGCGTGATGGTCGGGTGATCGAGGAGATCGGCAAGTACCACCCCACCGAGGAGCCGTCGCTCATCGAGATCAGCTCGGAGCGCGCCCAGTACTGGCTCGGTGTCGGCGCCCAGCCGACCGAGCAGGTCGCCGCCCTGCTGCGGGTCACGGGCGACTGGCAGAAGTTCAAGGGCCTGCCGGGTGCCGAGGGCACCCTGCGGACCAAGCAGGCTGCGGGCGACAGCTCCGCCGCCGTCGAGGCCGTCCACGCGGAGGCCGAGAAGGCCAAGGCGAAGGCTGCCGAGAAGAAGTCCGCCGCCAAGGCCGAGGAGTCCGACGAGGCTGAGGCCGAGGCCTGATGCTCGCGGACGCTCTCGAGCACCTGGTGCGCGGCATCGTGGACAACCCGGACGACGTCCAGGTCACGGCACGCACGCAGCGCCGTGGTGACCTGCTCGAGGTCCGGGTCCACCCCGACGACCTCGGACGGGTGATCGGCCGCGGTGGCCGCACGGCGAAGGCGCTCCGTACCGTCGTCGGCGCGCTGTCGAACGACGGCGCGGTCCGCGTCGACGTCGTGGACGTCGACCGCCGCTGAGCATCGAGAGCGACGAGCAGCACCGACGAGGCCCGGTCCCGCCACGGGACCGGGCCTCGTCGTGTTCACCGGGCCGAGGCCCGACCGACCACGAGGAGTAGACATGGAGCTGGTGGTGGCTCGCATCGGCAAGGCCCACGGCCTGCGCGGCGAGGTTGCCCTCGACGTCCGGACGGACGTCCCGGAGGAGCGGTTCACGACCGGGGCGGTCCTCGCGACCGTGCCGCCCGACGCCGGTCCGCTCACGGTCGCCGCGACCCGCGTGCATCAGGGCCGTTGGCTCGTCCAGTTCGCCGAGTCGTCGGACCGCGGATCGGCCGAGGCCCTGCGCGGCGTCGAGCTCGTGGTCGAGTCGGGGGAGTCGGACGAGGAGGACGCCTGGTACCCGCACGAGCTGGCCGGGCTGCGGGCCGAGCTCGCCGACGGCACGGTCGTGGGCGAGGTCGTCGGCCTGGAGCACCTGCCAGCGCACGACGTCCTGGTGCTGCGCGAGACCGGTGGTGAGCGGACCCTCGTGCCCTTCGTGCACGCGATCGTGCCGGTGGTGGACGTGCCCGGCGGCCGTGTGCAGCTGACCCCTCCCGGTGGTCTGCTGGCCCGGGACGCCGGCGCCGTCGTCGTCGACCGGGCGGAGGACGGCCCCGAGCAGGGATCCGACGAGCACGAGGACGAGGCCTGACGTGCGGATCGACGTCGTCACCATCTTCCCGGACTACCTCGCCGCGCTCGACCTGTCGCTCGTGGGCAAGGCCCGGCGGGCAGGGCTGCTCGACCTGCGGGTCCACGACCTGCGCGACTGGACCACCGACCGGCACCGGACCGTGGATGACACGCCCTTCGGTGGGGGAGCGGGCATGGTCATGCGGCCCGACGTCTGGGGACGTGCGCTCGACGACCTGCTGCCGGAGCCGCCCGCGGACACCGGCGCCGGGACGGGCGGCGCGCACGTGGTCGTGCCGACGCCGTCGGGCGACGTGTTCACGCAGCGTCACGCCGAGGAGCTCGCGACCGAGGACCAGCTGGTGGTGGCCTGCGGACGCTACGAGGGCATCGACGCCCGGGTGGCGGAGCACTACCGGGCCGCCGGTCACCGGGTCAGCGAGCTGTCGATCGGCGACTACGTGCTCAACGGTGGCGAGGTCGCGGCCATGGTGATGGTGGAGGCGGTGGGCAGGCTGCTGCCCGGCGTCGTCGGTAACCCGCACTCGCTGGTCGAGGAGTCCCACGGTGCGGCGGGGCTGCTGGAGTATCCCGTCTACACCAAACCGCCGGCCTGGGACGGACGCGAGGTGCCGGAGGTGCTGCTCTCCGGTCACCATGCCCGCATCGACCGGTGGCGTCGCGACCGGGCCCTGGAGCGCACGGCCGCACGCCGCCCCGACATGGTGGCTGCGCTCGACCCGGACGTGCTCGACGCGCGCGACCGCGAGATCCTGGCCGGCCTCGGCTGGCGTGTGGTGGAGCCGGTGGACGGGGCGCGTGGCGAGGCTCACGAGGGTCCGGACGGCTCCCGACCGGGCCCTCGCCTGGAGCGTGTGGCAGAATAGGGCGCTGGTGTGCCGCAGCCCGGACTCTGCCACAGGGGAGACCATCGGGCCGAGGACGGTGCACCACCTTCGACAAGACTTCGGCCCGCCGTGCGCGGGCCCAGAGCTTGCTCTGACCTGTGGCAGGGTGGGGAGACAACCATGAAGACGCTCGATTCCGTCGACGCGGCAGCGATGCGCGACGACATCCCGGACTTCCGTGCCGGAGACACCGTCAAGGTCAACGTGAAGGTCGTCGAGGGCAACCGCTCTCGTGTCCAGGCCTTCCAGGGCGTGGTCATCGCCCGCCGGAACAGCGGCGTGGGCTCGACCTTCACCGTCCGCAAGGTCAGCTTCGGCGTCGGCGTGGAGCGCACCTTCCCGGTGCACGCCCCGACCGTCGACTCCGTCGAGGTCGTCACCCGTGGTGACGTCCGTCGCGCGAAGCTCTACTACCTGCGTGCCCTGCGCGGCAAGAAGGCGAAGATCCGCGAGAAGCGCGCGACCCCGGCCAAGTGAGCCGTGGCGGGAGGTCTCCCGCCGAGCGTCCCGACGGGCGGTCCCTCCAGCGGAGGGGCCGCCCGTCGGCGTTTCGCGGTGGGGTCGTGCTTCTGGCAGGGTGTGGACGTGGCAGACTCCGACCCTGTGACATCCGCAGAGCGCCGACCCGAGCCCGAGGGCACACCGGACCCCGATGCCGTCGACGGGTCGCCGGCCGACGCCACGCGGTCCGGGACCGTCCCCGCGCACGCCGCGGCTCGACCGGCGCGCTCGGGCGGAGGCCTGAGCCTGCTGCGCGAGACGGCCATCATCGTGATCAGCGCCCTGGTCCTGTCCTGGCTCATCAAGACGTTCCTCGTCCAGGCCTTCTACATCCCGAGCTCGTCGATGGAGGACACGCTCCAGGTCGGCGACCGGGTGATGGTCTCCCGGCTCGTCCCGGACGCCCTGGACGTCCATCGCGGAGACATCGTCGTCTTCAAGGACCCGGGCGGGTGGCTCCCGCCGTACGAGGCGCCGGACCGAGGCCCGGTCGGCAACGCGGTGCGCGACGCCGCGACGTTCGTCGGGCTGCTCCCGCAGGACACGGGCGAGCACCTCATCAAGCGGGTCGTCGGTACTCCTGGGGACACGGTCGTGTGCTGCGACGCGGAGGGCCGCGTCAGCGTCAACGGGGTCGCTATCGACGAGACGGAGTACATCGCGCCGGGGGTGGATCCCAGCGAGACCGAGTTCGAGACGGTCGTGCCGGACGACATGCTCTTCGTGATGGGGGACAACCGGCCGAACTCGCAGGACTCGCGGTACAACACGGGCAAGCCCGGCGGGGGGTTCGTCCCGATGGACAACGTGGTGGGCTCCGCCTTCGTGATCGTGTGGCCCTTCGGCGACGCCCGGGTGCTGCGCAACCCGGGCGACGTCTTCGACGGGGTGCCCGAGCCGTGAGCGTGCGCAGCACCCGCCGCAGCCCCACGCTGCGGTCCGAACGGGCCCTGATCGGCGAGGGCGCGCTGCTCGTGGGCGGCATGGACGAGGTCGGCCGCGGCGCTCTGGCCGGGCCGGTCAGCGTCGGACTGGTCGTGGTCGACGCCGGCACGAGGACGGCGCCGCGCGGGTTGACCGACTCCAAGCTGCTCTCGCCCTCGGCGCGCGAGAGCATGGTGGACCCGCTGCGTCGTTGGGCCGTGGCCTGGGCCGTCGGGCACGCCGGGCCGGCAGAGATCGACGCGCACGGGATCGTCGCGGCGCTGCGCCTGGCGGGTCGCCGCGCGCTCGCGCAGGTGCGCCGCACGGCGGGCGACGTCGACGTCGTGCTGCTCGACGGGTCGCACGACTGGCTCAGCCGGCCGCACGCGGACCTCTTCGAGGCGGCGGACCTGGACCCGAGCCGCACGCTCGACGCCCCGGAGCCCGGGGTGCGGACCCTCGTCAAGGCCGACCTGCAGTGCTCCTCGGTCGCCGCGGCCAGCGTGCTGGCCAAGGTGGAGCGGGACGGGCTGCTGCGCCGGCTCGCTGCCCAGTACCCGGCCTTCGCCTGGGAGCAGAACAAGGGCTACTCGGCGCCGGCTCACCTGGAGGCGCTCCGTCGGCACGGACCGACGCCGCAGCACCGGCGGTCCTGGAACCTGCGGGTGCTGGACGACACGGCCCCTGCCGCGACCGCGGCGGCCGCCGTCGACCCGCCGTCGACCCCGGCCGCGCCGGAGCCCAAGGTGGTCACGCTCGACGAGGTGAGCGTCGGGTCGGGCGTGCCGTTGCGCTCCCGGGTGGGATGATGGCCGCGTGAGTGCCGAGGACCTCGAGAACTACGAGAACGACATGGAGCTCGCGCTCTACCGCGAGTACCGCGACGTCGTCGGGCTCTTCTCCTACGTGGTGGAGACCGAACGCCGCTTCTACCTGGCGAACCAGGTCGACCTCCAGGTGCGTTCGGCGGCCGGCGAGGTCTACTTCGAGCTGCGGCTGGCCGATGCCTGGGTCTGGGACGTCTACCGCTCCGCACGCTTCGTGAAGTCGGTCCGGGTCGTGACCTTCAAGGACGTCAACGTCGAAGAGCTCGCGAAGGCCGACATCGCCCTGTAGCGCGCCGGCCGTCACGGCCGCGGGATCCAGCGGCCTCGAGTCCGTGCACAGGCTCTGGCCGTCCACGGGTCCGGTCCGGACGGAGACGGCGGCCGCGACCACCCGCCACCGTGGTGCGCGGAGGTGGTTCCGTGCTGGCCAAGGACGCCGTGGGGCGATACGGAGAGCGGGTGGCTGCGCGCTACCTGACCGAGCGCGGGTACGAGGTGATCGAGCGCAACTGGCGCGGTACCCGCGGTGAGCTGGACCTGGTGGCGCGCCAGGGAGAGACCCTCGTGGTCGTGGAGGTCAAGACGCGGCGCGGGACGGCGTTCGGCCACCCGGCCGAGGCGGTCACGCGGGCGAAGCTCGAGCGGATCAGGCGCCTGACGGGGGAGTGGCTGCACAGCCGCTCGGCCCCGCGGTGCGAGGTGCGCATCGACGTGGTGGCCGTCGTGCTGCCGCGGTCCGGTGCCGCCCAGGTCGAGCACCTGCAGGGTGTCCTGTGACGGGGCTGGGCACCACGGCCTCCGTCGCGCTGACCGGGATGGAGGGCCACGTCGTCGAGGTGCAGGCCCAGCTCGCGGCCTCCGTGCCGGGATTCACGCTGGTGGGACTGCCCGACGCTGCGCTCGCCGAGTCGCGGGACCGGGTCCGTGCCGCCGTGCTGTCCAGCGGGATCGCCTGGCCGCAGCGCAAGATCACCGTCAACCTGTCACCGGCGTCCCTGCGCAAGTCCGGGACGGGGTTCGACCTCGCCGTCGCCGTGGCGGTGCTGGCCGGGGCCGGCGCCGTGCCCCACCACGGCCTCGAGCGCGTCGTGCACCTCGCCGAGCTGGGGCTGGACGGACGCCTGCAGCCCGTCCGTGGTGTCCTGCCTGCGGTGGCGGCGGCCGTCGCGGGCGGGTGCGGGGACGTCGTGGTCTCGGCGGCGGACGCCGCCGAGGCGCGTCTCGTGCCCGGTGCGACGGTGCACGAGGCCGTGCACCTGGCGGACGTGGTGCGTCTCCACGGCGGTGCGCTCGACCGCGGTCACGACGTCGTGGCAGTGCCTCGCGTCCGCGCGGAGGTGCCCCGCCGACCCGTGGGTGACCTGCAGGACGTGGTGGGCCAGAGCGAGGCGCGCATGGCGCTCGAGGTGGCGGCCGCGGGCGGGCACCACCTGCTGATGATCGGACCGCCCGGCGCGGGCAAGACGATGCTGGCCGCCCGCCTGCCCGGGATCCTCCCGGACCTGACGGAGGCCGAGGCCGTGGAGGTGACCGGCGTGCACTCGGTCGCCGGGACGTTCGACCCGGGCGGCGGGCTCCTGCAGCGGCCACCCTTCGAGGACCCGCACCACACGGCGACGCCCAGCTCCATCGTGGGTGGGGGCACCGGGCTCGCGCGGCCGGGTGCCGTGTCGCGGGCGCACCGGGGCGTGCTGTTCCTCGACGAGGCGCCCGAGTTCGCACCCCGCGTGCTCCAGACCCTGCGCCAGCCGCTCGAGGCCGGCGAGCTCGTCCTGCACCGGAGCGGCGGGGCGACACGCTACCCGGCCCGGTTCCAGCTCGTGCTGGCGGCCAACCCGTGCCCGTGCGGGATGGCGAGCACCAACGCCGGGCTCGAGTGCACCTGCACGCCCACGGCGCGCCGTCGCTACGTGGGCAGGCTGTCGGGGCCGCTGCTCGACCGGGTCGATCTCCAGGTGCACCTCGCCGGGCTCACCCGGGCGGAACGCGTGCTGGGTGGGCGCGGCGAGCCCAGCGCCGTCGTGGCCGAGCGGGTGCGCGACGCTCGTGCGGCCGCCCGCGAACGCTGGGCGGGCACCGGGTGGAGCACCAACGTCGAGCTCCCCGGGCCGTGGGTGCGGGGCCGTCTCCGGGGGCAGCCCGGGGTGCTCGCCCAGGTGGAGAGGCAGATCGACGCCGGCGACCTGTCGATGCGCGGCGCGGACCGGCTGCTGCGGGTCGCCTGGACGGTCGCGGACCTGGACGGGCGCGAGGCCCCGACGACGGCCGACGTCGACGCCGCGATGATGTTCCGGACGGGTGAGCGCCGTGGGTGAGCCGTTGTTCGACCTGGAACCGCCGCGTCCCCGGGTCCGCGTCCGCTTCGACGCCGAGGACCCGGTGCTGGCCGCCGCCGCCTGGAGCCGGCTGGCCGAACCCGGCGACGCCGTCGCCGGAGCCCTCGTCGCGCACCTCGGTGCGGCCGGCGCACTCGCCTGGCTGCTGGAGGCGGCCGACGACCCCGCGCGGGCGCTGCGCGGGGAGGAGCTGGTTCGGCTCGCCGCGGCCGTGCAGGAGTGCACGCTGCAGCGTCTCGTCGACGCCGTCGGGCGCTGGTCGCAGCGTCTGGCGAGCCTGGACCCGCGGCGCGAGCTGCGCGTCCTGGACCAGTACGACGGGGCGCTGCTGACCCCGGCGGACCCGCGGTGGCCGCGACGGCTCGACGACCTGGGTGTCGCCGCGCCCTTCGCGCTGTGGGTGCGCGGCAGCACGGACGTGGCCGGTTGGTCGCGGCGGTCGGTGGCCGTGGTCGGTGCGCGCGCGGCCACGTCCTACGGCGAGCGGGTCGCGGAGGATCTCGCGGCGGGTCTCGTCGACCGTGGCTTCACCGTCGTGTCCGGCGGCGCGTACGGCATCGATGCCGCGGCGCACCGCGGGGCGGTGGCGAGCGGTGGCGTGACGTGCGCGGTGCTGGCCGGCGGGGTCGACAGGTTCTACCCGCAGGGGAACGACGCCCTCCTGCGACGGGTCGTCGGGTCCGGTGGCGCGGTCCTCAGCGAGGTACCGCCCGGGTCGGCGCCGTTCCGCCAGCGGTTCCTCTCCCGCAACCGCGTCATCGCCGCGCTCACGGGCGCCACGGTGGTGGTCGAGGCCGCCCGCCGGTCGGGCGCGCTGTCGACGGCGCGGCGCGCGATAGAGATCTCCCGGCCGGTCGGCGCGGTGCCGGGACCGGTGACGTCGATGGCCTCGACCGGTTGCCACGGACTTCTCCGGGACGGTGCGGCCGTCTGCGTCTCCGACGCCGACGAGGCGGCAGAGCTCGCGGGGGACCTCGGTGCCGACGCCGCTCCCGCTCACCCGGACGACGCCGGTCCCCGGAGCGACCCGCGGGCGGGTCTGGGTCCCGACGAGCTGCTCGTCCTCGACGCGTTGCCGGTGCGTTCCGGAGCCACGGTCGACGCCCTGGCGCGGACGGCCGGCCTGCCACCGCGGCGCGTCGTGTCGGTGCTCGGTGCGCTCGACCGGCGCGGGCTCACCCGACGCGACGGTCCGCGGTGGCGCGGCACGGGAGGACGCCGCTGAGACCGCGGGGCGAAACGCCGTGCCACCTGCGCAGTCGCCCCACCTCGGCGCGGCACACTGGCGGTGATGACCAGCCCGGACGTCCCGCCGTTGCCCACCGCGCTCGCCGACGCGGTGGACAGCTTCACGCGGCACCTGGCGGCCCAGCGTGGCCACTCGGCGCACACGCGGCGCGCGTACCGGGCCGACGTCACGGGCCTGTTGCGGTACGCCGTGCGGCACGGGATCTCGGGGCTCGACGGGATCGACCTCGGCGTGCTGCGCGGTTGGCTCGGTACGCAGGCGGACCGCGGACTGTCCCGGGCGACGCTCGCACGGCGCAGCGCCGCGGTCCGGGCGTTCCTGCGGTGGGCGCACCGGGAAGGGCTGATCGCGTCCGACCCGTCGGTCCGCCTGGCCAACCCGCGGATCTCTCGCACGCTGCCGACCGTGCTGTCCACCGAGGCGGCGGCGCAGCTGCTCGACACGGCGCGGCAGCTGGCCGAGGAGGCGGAGGCCGGGGAGCTGCCGACCGCGCTGCGGGTGTGGGCCGCGGCCGAGCTCCTCTACGGCTCAGGGGTGCGGATCGGCGAACTCGTCGCCTGCGACGTCCGCGACGTGGACCTGCGTGAGCGGCTCGTGCGGGTGCTCGGCAAGGGCGGCCGGGAGCGCGTGGTGCCGTTCGGTGTGCCCGCGGCCCGCGCCGTGACTGCGTGGCTGGCGCGGGGGCGCCCCGAGCTGGACCGTGCGGACTCCCCGCCGGCGCTGCTCCTCGGTGACCGCGGTGGCCGGTGGGGGCAGCGCCAGGCGCGCGAGCACGTGCACCGGCTCGCCGCCGCCGCGGGCGTCGACGACATCGCGCCGCACGACCTGCGCCACTCCGCGGCGACGCACCTGCTGGCCGGTGGTTCCGACCTGCGGTCGGTGCAGGAGGTGCTGGGGCACGCCGACCTGGGGACCACGCAGCGGTACACGCACGTCGATGCGGAACGGCTCCAGCAGGTCTTCCGCCAGGCGTTCCCCCGGGCGTGAGCGTCTCGCGCGGCGGATCACGCCGTGGGCAGCGGCAGCAGCACGATCGGGGCGGCGCGTCCGAGCAGCGCGAGGGGGTCGAGGTACGCCGTGCCACGACGCACGCCCCAGTGCAGGCAGCCGGTCGGCGCGCAGTGCGACGAGCCGCCGTCCGCTGCCACCCGGCCCACGAGCCCGCCGGCGCGGACGTGGTCGCCCACCCGCGTGCCGGCCTCGACCGGTTCGAAGGTCGAGCGCAGGTCACCGTGGGACACGACGACCACGGGCTTGCCGCCGACCTGCCCGGCGAACGTGACGACACCCGGTGCCGGCGAGACGACGGGAGTCCCGGCTGGGGCGGCGAGGTCGATCCCGCGGTGCCCGGGAAGCCAGGGACGGGCAGGCAGGTCGAACCGTCGGACCACGTCGCCCGGGGTGGGCGGCTGCCAAGCGCCCGGCGTGCTGCCGGTGGCGGCCTGGACCGTGGTGGTCGCCGACGCGCCCACGAGCACGAGGACGGTCAGGGCGGTGGCGAGCACGGCGTGGAGGTGAGCGGGGGACGTCCGAGCGAAGCGTGGCATCCTGCGAGGCTGGCCCTCCGCAGCCGTTGTCGTCGACGGGTTCGACGATCCTGTGGACGGCAACGGTCGTGGGTGCCGACCGGGTGAGCGGCACCACCCCCGTGACCGGTCCGCCCCGAGAGCCTCGTCGGGTAGACTTCCTGCTGCGACCAGTGCTGCCCACGCGTCGTTCCCGCCTCCCGACCACCTCGTCGGTTGCCGGGACGAGGCAGGCAGCGGTCGACATCGCGCATCACGCACGTGCCCCTCCGGCCTTCGCAGGGCCGAGGTGGGCACGGCCGAGCCTGCAGCGGTCCGTGCGTCCCTCCGGGGACGGCGGTGCAGACCCGGCGTGTTGCCAGGGGTGCCGGGCCGGATGCCCGCCGCCGACAACCGAAGCACCGTGACCGCCCTCGACGGCGGTCACCTGATGCGCGCGGTCACCGGGAGGATCCCGGGTCCGCGCGGCGAAAGGACCAGTCATGGCCGTCGTGACCATGCGCCAGCTCCTCGAGAGCGGTGTCCACTTCGGGCACCAGACCCGCCGTTGGAACCCGAAGATGAAGCGGTTCATCTTCACCGAGCGCAACGGCATCTACATCGTCGACCTCCAGCAGTCGCTGTCGTACATCGACCGCGCCTACGAGTTCGTCAAGGAGACCGTCGCCCACGGCGGCACCATCCTGTTCGTCGGCACGAAGAAGCAGGCGCAGGAGCCCGTGGCCGAGCAGGCCGCCCGCGTCGGCATGCCGTACGTCAACCACCGCTGGCTCGGTGGCATGCTCACCAACTTCACCACCGTGCACAAGCGTCTCCAGCGCCTCAAGGAGCTCGAGGAGATCGACTTCGACGACGTCGCCTCCTCGTCCCTGACGAAGAAGGAGCTGCTCGTCCTGCGCCGCGAGAAGGACAAGCTCGCCCGCACGCTCGGTGGCATCCGCGACATGGCCAAGACGCCGTCGGCCGTGTGGATCGTGGACACCAACAAGGAGCACCTCGCGGTCGACGAGGCGCGCAAGCTGGGCATCCCGGTCGTGGCGATCCTCGACACGAACTGCGACCCGGACATGGTCGACTACGCGATCCCGGGCAACGACGACGCGATCCGCTCCGTCACGCTGCTCACGCGCGTCGTCGCCGACGCGGCCGCCGAGGGCCTGATGCAGCGCGCCTCCGGCAAGAAGGGCGCGACCGCCGAGACCGAGGCCGAGCCGCTGGCCGAGTGGGAGCGCGAGCTGCTCGCCGGTGCCGAGACCGAGGCCGAGAAGGCCGAGGACGCCGTGGAGACCGCCGAGCAGGCTCCGGACGCCGCCACGACCGAAGGTGCCACGGGTGCCGAGGACGCGGTCGCCCCCGGCGCCGACGCCGCTCCGGCCGCCGAGGCCGTCGCCGTGGCCGAGCCCGAGGCCGAGGCCAAGACCGAGAAGTCCGAGTGATCGGCGGCGGGCCGGGCGCCAGACGCCCGGCCCGCCGGTTCACCGCACACCGACACCAGCACGGAGGACATCCCCCCATGGCGAACTACACCGCCGCTGACATCAAGGCCCTGCGCGAGCGCACCGGTGCCGGCATGCTCGACGTCAAGAAGGCGCTCGACGAGGCCGACGGCAACACCGACAAGGCCATCGAGATCATCCGCACGAAGGGCCTCGCCCGCGCGGCCAAGCGCGAGGGCAACGCCGCCTCCGAGGGCCTCGTCGCCGTGAAGGTCTCCGACGGCGACGCCGGGCAGACCGCCACGATGATCGAGCTCAACTCCGAGACGGACTTCGTCGCGAAGAACGAGCAGTTCATCGCGCTGGCCGACGCCGTGCTCGAGGCCGTCGCCGCGGCCGGGGCCTCCGACCTCGACGCCGCGCTCGCCGCGCCCGCCGAGGGCGGGACGGTCGCCGACCTCGTCGCCGTCCGGGGCGCGACCATGGGCGAGAAGATCGTCCTGCGCCGCGTGGCTCGTGTCGAGGGCCCGAAGGTCACGGCGTACCTGCACAAGACCGCCAAGGACCTGCCGCCGTCGATCGGTGTCCTCGTGGTCACCGACGAGGCCGCGGAGCCCGTGGCGAAGGACGTCGCCCAGCACGTCGCCGCCATCGCGCCGACGTACCTGACGCGTGACGACGTCCCGGCGGACACCGTCGCCAAGGAGCGCGAGATCGCGCTGGAGACCTCGAAGAACGAGGGCAAGCCCGAGGCGGCGCTGCCCAAGATCGTCGAGGGACGGCTGAACGGCTTCTTCAAGGAGGTCGTCCTGCTGGACCAGCCCCTCGCGAAGGACCCGAAGACGACGGTCGCCAAGCACGTCGCCGCCACCGGTGGCGAGCTGCAGGGCTTCGTCCGCTTCCGCGTCGGCAACTGACGCGTCCTCGGCCCGGTCGTGCCCCCTGGTGCGGCCGGGCCGTCGCATGCTCGCTCGCGTCCGGGATGGACCGCCGGAGAGCGGGCGCGCGCATCCGGTGCCAGGATGCGCGAGGAGACCGACCCCGGGCAGATCGTCCCGGGCGTGCACAGAGACGGACGGTGGCATGACCCAGATCGATCAGGACCAGCTCGTCGCCACGCAGGTCCCGCACAGGGAGACCGGCACGCGACGGGTGCTGCTCAAGCTCTCGGGCGAGACGTTCGGCGGAGGCAACGTCGGGTTGGAGACGGGCGTCGTGCGTCGCGTCGCGCAGGAGATCGGTGACGCCGTCCGGCAGGGCGTGCAGGTCGCGATCGTCGTCGGCGGCGGGAACTTCTTCCGCGGCGCCGAGCTCTCCCGCGCCGGCCTCGACCGCGCTCGCGCCGACTACATGGGCATGCTCGGCACCGTCATGAACTGCCTGGCGCTGCAGGACTTCCTCGAGCAGGACGGCGTCAAGACGCGTGTGCAGACGGCCATCACCATGGGGCAGGTGGCCGAGCCGTACATCCCGCTGCGCGCCATCCGGCACCTGGAGAAGGGCCGCGTGGTCATCTTCGGGGCCGGGGCCGGCATGCCGTACTTCTCCACGGACACCGTCTCCGTGCAGCGCGCCCTCGAGACGCACTGCGACGAGGTGCTGATGGGCAAGAACGGTGTCGACGGCGTCTACAGCGCGGATCCCCGGACGGACCCCGCCGCGGAGAAGCTGGACCACCTCACGTACACCGACGCGCTCGTCCGTGGCCTGAACGTCATGGACGCCACCGCGCTCTCGCTGTGCCGCGACAACGACGTGCACATGCGCGTCTTCGGGCTGGAGGAGAACGGTAACGTGACCCGTGCACTGCTCGGCGACAAGATCGGGACCTCGGTCACGACCCGCTGAGTCGTCCTGACGAAGCCACATCTCACGAACAAGGAGCACCGGGTGATCGACGACACCCTCCTCGAGGCCGAGGAGAAGATGGACACGGCGATCGAGTTCGCCAAGGAGCAGTTCGCCGGTATCCGCACGGGCCGTGCGAACTCCGGCATGTTCTCCTCGATCGAGGTGGACTACTACGGCGCTCCCACGCCGCTGCAGCAGCTCGCCTCGTTCAACATCCCGGACGCGCGCACGGTCCTGATCACACCGTTCGACAAGGGGTCGATGGCGGCGATCGAGAAGGCGCTGCGCGAGTCCGACCTGGGCGTCAACCCGTCGAACGACGGCAACTCGATCCGCATCGTCATGCCGACGCTGACCGAGGAGCGCCGCCGGGACTACGTCAAGCTCGCCAAGACCAAGGCGGAGGACGCGCGGATCTCGGTGCGCGGCGTGCGCCGCAAGGCCAAGGAGCAGATCGACCGGCTGGTCAAGGACGGCGAGGTCGGCGAGGACGAGGGCTCGCGTGCGGAGAAGGAGCTCGAGTCGCTGACCAAGAAGCACGTCGACCTCGTGGACCAGCTCCTCGCCGGCAAGGAGAGCGAGCTGCTCGAGGTCTGATGTCATCCGTCGACGCGCAGCGCGGACCCTCTCGAGCCGGGCGCAACCTCCCGGCGGCCGTCGCGGTCGGAGTCGGCCTGCTCGTCGCTCTCGCGGCCTCGCTCTGGTTCCGGCCGGAGCCGTTCGTCGCGTTCGTGATCCTGGCGCAGAGCGCGGCGCTGTGGGAGCTGCGCAAGGCCTTCGCACGGCGTGACATCGCCATCCCCCTGACGCCGCTGCTCGTCGGGGGCGCCGGCATGGCGGTGTCGGCCTACGCGGCCGGACCCGAGGCGCTGCTCGTGGCGTTCGTGCTCACGGTCGGCGCGGTCGTGGTCTGGCGCGTGCTCGACGGCTCCGGCCCGCGAGCGTTGCGGGACGCCTCGGCGGGCGTCTTCGCCGCCACCTACCTGCCGTTCCTGGCGGGCTTCGTCCTGCTCATCCTCGACGAGCCGGACGGTGAGCTCCGCGTGGTGCTCTTCGTGCTGCTCGCGGTGGCGAACGACGTCGGGGGCTACGTCGCCGGCGTCTTCTTCGGGAGGCACCCGCTCGCGCCGTCGGTGAGCCCGAAGAAGAGCTGGGAAGGGCTGGGCGGCTCGGTGCTGCTGGCGGTCGTCGTCGGCGTCGCCGGGGCGTTGCTGGTGCTGGACGCACCGTGGTGGGTCGGCGTCGGTCTCGGCGTGCTGACCGCCGTCACGGCGACCGCCGGGGATCTCGCCGAGTCCCTCATCAAGCGCGACCTAGACTTGAAGGACATGGGTTCGCTCCTCCCGGGCCACGGGGGCGTGCTGGACCGACTCGACTCGCTCGTCGTCACCGCGCCGTTCGTGTACCTCGTCCTGCAGGCGACCGTCTGAGCCCCGAAGGAATCGTCATGGCAACACCCACCGCTCGCACCACGACCGCGCTCGGCGTCCCCGCCGTCCGGCCGTCCGACGAGACGAAGCCTCTTCCGCTGCAGATGGCGCCGAGGCGTCGCGGCAAGCCGCCGAAGCACTTCGCGGACCTCACTCCCGACGAGCGCGTCGCGTCCGTCGTGGAGATGGGCGAGAAGCCGTTCCGCGCCAAGCAGCTCGCGGCCCACTACTTCACCCACTTCACCTCGGACCCTGCCGAGATGACGGACCTCCCGAAGTCGACCCGGGACGCGCTCGCCACGACGATGTTCCCACCACTGATCCGCCCCACGCGGCGCATGGAGGCCGACGGCGGCACCACCGTCAAGACGCTCTGGCACCTCTTCGACGACGCCAAGGTCGAGTCGGTGCTGATGCGCTACCCGAACCGGACGACCCTCTGCGTGTCGTCGCAGGCGGGTTGCGGGATGGCCTGCCCGTTCTGCGCCACGGGCCAGCTGGGCCTGACCCGCAACCTGTCCACGGCGGAGATCCTGGAGCAGGTGCGGGCGGCGTTCCGGTCGCTGGACCGCGGCGAGATCCCCGGCGGCCCGGCCCGGCTGAACAACCTGGTCTTCATGGGCATGGGCGAGCCGCTGGCCAACTACAAGGCGGTCATCGAGACGGTGCGGGCGCTCGTCGCGCCGGCGCCGCAGGGCCTGGGCATGTCGGCCCGCAACATCACCGTCTCCACGGTGGGACTCGTCCCCGCGATGCGCCGGCTCACCGACGAGGGCATCCCCGTGACGCTGGCGCTGAGCCTGCACGCCCCGGACGACGACCTGCGCTCGGAGCTGGTGCCCATCAACACCCGCTGGAGCGTCGACGAGACCCTGGACACCGCCCGCCGGTACTTCGAGGTGACCGGGCGCCGGGTGTCGATCGAGTACGCGCTGATCAAGGACATGAACGACCACGCCTGGCGTGCGGACCTGCTCGGCGAGAAGCTCAACGCCCGGGGCCGGGGGTGGGTGCACGTCAACCCCATCCCGCTGAACCCCACCCCGGGGTCCATCTGGACGGCCAGCGAGCGTTCCGTCGAGGACGAGTTCGTGGCACGATTGCGCGGGCACGGCATCCCCACCACGATCCGTGACACCCGTGGGAGCGACATCGATGGCGCCTGCGGGCAGCTGGCCGCCGAGGAGGACGACGAGTGAGCAGCACCCTCTTTTCCACCGTGTCGAAGATGCGCTCCGGGTACGACCCGGACGAGGTCGACGACTTCTTCGACCACGCGCGTCAGGCGTACGAGGGTCGGACGCCGGAGCCGATGACGAACGCGGACATCGCGACGTCGACGTTCGAGCTCGTCCGCGGCGGGTACAACACGCACGAGGTCGACGCCGCGCTCGACCGGCTGGAGGGTGCGTTCATCGCCCGGCAGCGGGCCGACTTCGTCAACCAGCACGGGCAGGAGGCGTGGATGGGCGCTCTCGCGGAGCGCGCTCGCACGCTGTACGGCCGGCTGGGCCGCCCGGACGGCGCCAAGTTCGCCCCGGCGGAGCGCGGCCAGCAGGGCTACGACATGGATGACGTCGACGCGCTGTGCGACCGCCTGGTGGGGTACTTCGACCGGCAGGAGCCCCTGACGGCCGCGGAGGTGCGCTCGGCCACCTTCGGCCGGGCCAAGGGTGCGGACGCCTACGGCGAGGCGTCGGTGGACAAGTTCCTGGCGCGGGCCATCGAGGTGCTGCTCGGCGTCGAGTGACTGCGAGGATGACGCCATGAGCTCTCCTCGCACCGTCACCCTCCTCGGCTCGACCGGCTCGATCGGCACGCAGGCCATCGCCGTCGTCACCGCCCATCCCGACCGGTTCGTGGTCGAGGCGATCAGCGCCGGAGGCTCCGACGTCGGTCTGCTCGCGGAGCAGGCCGAGGCGCTCGCCGTGCGGACGGTCGCGGTGGCCGACCCCGCGCGGGCGGACGACCTGCGCGCGGCCCTGGCCACCCGGTTGGGCTCGCGCGCCGACGACGTCGAGGTCCTCGCGGGACCGCAGGCCGCCACCGAGGTGGCCGGCCGGGGCGCCGACGTCGTGCTCAACGGCATCACGGGCTCGGTCGGGCTGCGGCCGACGCTGGCGGCGCTCGAGGCCGGCTCCACGCTGGCGCTGGCGAACAAGGAGTCGCTCGTCGTGGGCGGTCCGCTCGTCAAGGCGCTCGCCGCCCCCGACCAGATCGTGCCCGTGGACTCGGAGCACTCCGCCATCGCCCAGGCGCTGCGCGGCGGTGCCCACTCGCCCGCCCGCAGCGAGGTCCGTCGGCTGATCCTCACGGCCTCGGGCGGGCCGTTCCGCGGCCGCACCCGGGACGAGATCGAGGCGGTCACCGCCGAGCAGGCGCTCGCCCACCCGACGTGGGCCATGGGCCCGGTCGTGACCGTGAACTCGGCGAGCCTGATGAACAAGGGGCTCGAGCTGATCGAGGCGCACCTGCTCTTCGACGTCCCGACCGACGACATCACGGTCGTGGTCCACCCGCAGTCGGTCGTGCACTCGATGGTCGAGTTCTGCGACGGGTCCACGATCGCCCAGGCGTCGCCGCCGGACATGCGCCTGCCCATCGCCCTCGGCCTGTCCTGGCCGGACCGGCTCGACGTCGTCAGCCCGCCGTGCGACTGGTCGCAGGCGACGACCTGGACGTTCGAGCCGCTGGACGACGCGACCTTCCCGGCCGTCGGGCTCGCGCGGGCCGCCGCCGCGGCGTCGGGCACCCATCCGGCGGTCTACAACGCCGCGAACGAGCAGGGCGTCGCGGCCTTCCTGAGCGGGCGGGTCGGGTTCTGCGACATCGTCGACACGGTGGAGCGCGTGCTGGGCGAGCACGAGGGCGTCGCACCGGGAGAGGTCACGCTCGAGACCGTCGAGGCGGTCGAGGGCTGGGCCCGGGGCCGCGCCGACGAGCTGCTCGCCCGCAGCTGAGCCACCCGGCGCACGAGGCCGCCCCGCGCACCCAGGAACGTCGCCTACGCTGGCAGTCGTGGACATCCTTCCCGTCGTCGTCGGCATCGTCGTCATCGTGCTCGGCATCCTCGTCTCGATCGCGCTGCACGAGGTCGGCCACATGGTGCCGGCCAAGAAGTTCGGCGTGCGCGTCAGCGAGTACATGGTCGGGTTCGGTCCCACGCTCTGGTCGCGGACGAAGGGCGAGACCGAGTACGGGCTCAAGGCGATCCCGCTCGGCGGGTACGTGCGCCTGGTCGGGATGATGCCGCCCGCGCCGGCCGGCAGCCGTCCCCGCGACGGCTTCTTCGCCCGGGTCGTGGCCGACGCGCGCGACGCCAGCGTCAGCGAGATCCGGCCGGGGGAGGAGCACCGGGCGTTCTACCACCTCTCCACGCCGAAGAAGCTGGTGGTGATGCTCGGCGGGCCCGTGATGAACCTCGTCATCGCCGTCGTGCTGCTGGCCGTGGTGTTCCTCGGCATCGGGATGCCCGCGGCGACGACGACGGTCGCGGACGTCGGTGAGGACTCCGCGGCGGCCGCCGCCGGGGTCCGGCCCGGCGACGAGGTCGTGTCGTTCGACGGCGTACCGGTCGAGGAATGGTCCCAGCTGGTCGGCATGGTGAACGACCGCGCCGGTGAGGACGTCCCGCTCACGGTGCTGCGCGACGGCGAGGAGGTCACGCTGCAGGTCACGCCGACCCCCGCGGAGCGTCCTCTGACGGACGACGAGGGGTACGCCGTGACGGGCGACGACGGCGAGCCCGTCATGGTCGACGGCGCGCTGCTGGGCGTGTCCTCGAGCGTGGAGCGGCAGCCGCTGCCGGCCTCCAGCGTGCCCGAGGCCGTGTGGATGCAGGTCTCCGGCACCGCGCACGCGATCGCCACCCTGCCGGTGCGCATCTACGACGCGGCCTACCAGGCGTTCACCGACGAGCCGCGCGCCCAGGACTCGGTCATGTCCGTCGTCGGCGTCGGCCGCGTCGCCGTCGACGCCGCCGGGGCCGAGGACTACACGGTCCTGGCCCGCGTGCAGCTCATGCTCATGCTGCTCGCGGCGCTCAACATCGCGCTGTTCATGTTCAACCTCATCCCGCTGCTGCCGCTGGACGGGGGCCACGTGGTCAACGCCCTGTACGAGGGCGCGCGGCGCACCGTCGCGCGCGTCCGGGGTGCCACCCTGCCCGGCCCGGCGGACGTCGCCAAGATGATGCCGGTCGCCTACGTGGTGTTCGTCGTGCTCGTCGGCGTGGGAGCCGTGCTCATGGTCGCCGACCTCGTCGATCCGGTCCGCCTCCTGTGAAGTTCGTGTGACCGCCGCGGCCCGACGAGGTGACGTCCGCCTCCCGCGTGCGTAGCACGCCCCAGGACGCGCGATACTGGGGTCGTGACTGCAGTGAACCTCGGCATCCCTGCCGCTCCCGCCCCCGTGCTCGCCCCGCGCAGGAAGACCCGCAAGATCCGGGTCGGCGACGTGTACGTCGGCGGTGACGCGCCCGTCAGCGTCCAGTCGATGACGACGACGAAGACGACGGACATCAACGCCACGCTCCAGCAGATCGCGGAGCTCACCGCGTCCGGCTGTGACATCGTCCGGGTGGCCTGCCCGACGCAGGACGACGCCGACGCGCTGCCGATCATCGCCAAGAAGTCCCAGATCCCGGTGATCGCGGACATCCACTTCCAGCCGAAGTACGTGTTCGCCGCGATCGAGGCGGGTTGCGCGGCCGTCCGGGTGAACCCCGGCAACATCAAGAGGTTCGACGACCAGGTCAAGGAGATCGCCCAGGCCGCCAAGGACCACGGCACCTCGCTGCGCATCGGTGTCAACGCCGGGTCGCTCGACAAGCGGCTGCTCGAGAAGTACGGCAAGCCGACGCCGGAGGCCCTCGTCGAGTCGGCCGTGTGGGAGGCGAGCCTCTTCGAGGAGCACGACTTCCACGACTTCAAGATCTCGGTCAAGCACAACGACCCGGTCGTGATGGTGCGCGCCTACGAGCTGCTCTCGCAGCGCGGCGACTGGCCGCTGCACCTCGGCGTGACCGAGGCGGGGCCCGCGTTCCAGGGCACCATCAAGTCCGCCACGGCGTTCGGCGCCCTGCTGAGCCAGGGGATCGGGGACACCATCCGGGTCTCGCTGTCCGCGCCGCCGGTCGAGGAGGTCAAGGTCGGCCTGCAGATCCTGCAGTCGCTCAACCTGCGCGAGCGCAAGCTGGAGATCGTGTCGTGCCCGTCCTGCGGCCGTGCCCAGGTGGACGTGTACTCGCTGGCGGAGAAGGTGACCGCCGGGCTCGAGGGCATGGAGGTGCCGCTGCGCGTCGCGGTCATGGGCTGCGTCGTCAACGGCCCGGGCGAGGCCCGGGAGGCGGACCTCGGCGTCGCGTCCGGCAACGGCAAGGGGCAGATCTTCGTCAAGGGCGAGGTCATCAAGACCGTGCCCGAGGCGATGATCGTCGAGACGCTCATCGAGGAGGCCATGCGGATCGCGGAGTCGATGCCGGCACCCGAGAACGACGCGCAGGCCGGCGCACCGGTCGTCTCGGTGTCCTGACACGGCCCGGGGAGGCGGAGCGATGGGGTGGCGACCGGCGTTGCGTGACCCGCGAGCCGCGCTGTCCGACGCTCGGCGTGGGCCGGCCGCGCGGGTCCTCGGACCGGCGGACCTGGCCGCGGCACGCCGCGTCTGCGCCGCGGATCCCGTCGCCTCGGTCCTCGCCGCCGCCCGGATCGACGTCGCCGACCGCTCCGGCCTCGCCGCGGCGGGCGGGGAGCTGTGGGGCTTCCCCGCGTCGGGCCCGCTGGAAGCGGTGTGCTGGGCGGGTGCGAACCTCGTGCCGGTCGTCCCCGCCGCGCTGGGGCCGCGCACCGTCGACGAGGCCGTCACCGCCTTCGCCGCCGCCGCGCGCGTCCAGGGCCGGCGCTCCAGCTCCATCGTGGGGGACCGGGCGGTGGTGCAGCGTCTCTGGGGGCTCCTCTCGCGCGTGTGGCCCGCGCCGCGCGAGGTCCGGACCGACCAGCCGTCCCTGGTGATCGACCGCGACCCCGACGTCGCGCCGGACCCGGGGGTCCGGCGGTCCCGCGCGACGGAGCTGGAGCTCGTCCTGCCCGCCTGCGTGCGGATGTTCACCGAGGAGGTCGGCTACTCGCCGGTCGCCGCAGGCGGTGGGGCGTACGCCGCCCGGGTGCGCTCGCTCATCGCCGAGGGACGCTCCTACGTGCGGGTCGCCGAGGACCCGGACGGCGGGGCCACCGTCGTCTTCAAGGCCGAGCTCGGGGCCGTCGCCGGGGGAGTGGCGCAGGTGCAGGGCGTCTGGGTCGACCCGGCCCGGCGGGGAGAGGGCCTCTCGATCCCGGGCATGGCCGCCGTCGTCGCCCTGGCACGGCGCGACGTGGCACCCACCGTGTCGCTGTACGTCAACGCGTACAACGCTCCGGCGCTCGCGGCCTATCGCCGGGTGGGGTTCGAGCAGGTGGGCACGTTCTCCACGGTCCTGTTCTGAGCTCCCGGCCGCGTGCCGGTGCGCCTGCGGTCAGCGCAGGAACTTCGAGGTGCGACGGTCGGCGAGCACCTGGCCGCCGGTCTGACAGGTCGCGCAGTACTGCAGCGAGCTGTCCGCGAAGCTGACCTCGCGCACGGCGTCCCCGCACACCGGGCACGCCTCGCCGGTCCTGCCGTGCACCCGCATCTGCGACCGCTTGGCGTCCTTGAGCTGCGCCGCCGGCCGGCCCGCCGACGTCGCCACCGCGGCGCGCAGCGTCGTCACGGTCGCTTCGTGCAGCGCGGCGACGTCGTCGTCGGTGAACGTCCGCGTCAGCCGGAAGGGCGACACGCGGGCCACGTGCAGGATCTCGTCCGAGTAGGCGTTGCCGATGCCGGCGATCGCGTGCTGGTCGCGCAGCAGGCCCTTGACCTGCTGGTTGCGTGCGGCCAGGAGCCTCCCGAGGACCTCCGGCGTGAACTCCGCCGACAGCGGCTCCACCCCGAGCGTGCGCACCTGGTCGACCTCCTGGGGGTCGTGGACCACGTGGACGGCGAGCCGCTTGCGGGTCCCGGCCTCGGTGAGGTCCACGCCGGTGCCGTCGTCGAACCGCAGGCGCAGCGCCAGCGCGGCGCCCCGGGACGAGCCTCCCAGCCGTGGCCGCACGGGCGTGGTGGGTGCGGACTCGTGCCAGCGCACCCACCCGCCGCGCGCGAGGTGGAGGACGAGGTGCAGGGCCCCGCGGTCCGTCGGCGCGCCGGCACCGGGCCTGACGGCGAGGTCCAGCCACTTGCCGTGCCGGGTGACGCCGCTGACGGTCCCGCCGACGAGGTCGGAGACCGGCGGGTGGTGGGTCTTGAGCGCGGCGATCGCCGCGACGTCGGCCGCCACCAGGGTGCGGCCGGACGTCCGTTCGTCGAGGAACCGGGCCAACGCCTCGACCTCGGGCAGCTCGGGCATGCTCCCAGTGTCGCCGAAGCATCCCGTGCGCGCCGCTAGGCTTGGCCGCATGTCGATCGTGTCCGCCCGCAGCGCCGCTCGCCCCCGCGACCTGCTGAGGCTCTCCTCCCTGTTCGTCCGCACCCTGCGCGAGGACCCGGCCGACGCCGAGGTCGCCAGCCACCGGCTGCTCGTGCGGGCGGGCTACATCCGCCGTGCCGCCCCCGGGATCTACTCCTGGCTGCCGCTGGGGCTCCGCGTCCTGGCGAAGATCGAGGCCGTGGTGCGCGAGGAGATGGACGCGATCGGGGCGCAGGAGGTCCACTTCCCGGCCCTCCTGCCGCGCGAGCCGTACGAGGCGACCGGCCGCTGGACCGAGTACGGTCCCAACCTGTTCCGGCTGCAGGACCGCAAGCAGGCGGACTACCTGCTGGCCCCCACGCACGAGGAGATGTTCACGCTCCTGGTGAAGGACCTGTACTCGTCGTACAAGGACCTGCCGCTGGCGCTCTACCAGGTCCAGACCAAGTACCGCGACGAGGCCCGCCCGCGCGCCGGCCTGATCCGCGGTCGCGAGTTCATCATGAAGGACGCCTACTCGTTCGACCTCGACGACGAGGGCCTGGCGCAGTCGTACGAGCGTCAGCGCGGCGCGTACCAGCGGATCTTCGAGCGGCTCGGGCTCGAGTACGTCATCGTCTCGGCGACGTCCGGCGCCATGGGCGGCTCCCGGTCGGAGGAGTTCCTCTCGCCCTCGCCGATCGGCGAGGACACCTTCGTGCGCTCGGCGGCGGGCTACGCGGCGAACGTCGAGGCCGTCGCGACGCCCGTCCCCGCCGCGGTGCCCTACGACGACGCTCCCGCGGCGCACGTCGAGGACACCCCGGACACCCCGACGATCGCGACGCTCGTCGACTTCGCGAACGCCCACCACCCGCGCGCGGACCGGCCGTGGACCGCCGCCGACACCCTGAAGAACGTGGTGCTCGCCGTGACGCAGCCCGACGGGTCGCGCGACCTGCTGGTGGTCGGCGTGCCCGGCGACCGGGAGGTCGACGTCAAGCGGCTCGAGGCCGCGCTGGCCCCGGCCGAGGCCGAGCCCGCCACCGACGCCGACTTCGCCGCCCACCCCGAGCTCGTCAAGGGGTACATCGGACCGGGCGTGCTCGGTCCGCAAGGCAAGCAGGTGCTCGACGCGACCTCGGACGACGCCGACGCGACGCGGTCCGCGATCCGGTACCTGCTGGACCCGCGCGTGGTCGCCGGTACCCGGTGGATCACGGGCGCCGACGCGCCGGGCCGGCACGTGTTCGACCTCGTCGCGGAGCGCGACTTCACCGCGGACGGGACGATCGAGGCCGCGGAGGTGCGTGCCGGCGACCCCGCGCCGGACGGCTCGGGACCGCTCGAGCTGGCGCGCGGCATCGAGATCGGCCACATCTTCCAGCTCGGCCGCAAGTACGCGGAGTCCCTCGGGCTGAACGTGCTGGACCCGCAGGGCAAGCAGGCCACGGTGACCATGGGGTCGTACGGGATCGGTGTGACGCGGGTGCTCGCCGCGCTCGCCGAGGCGCACCACGACGACAAGGGTCTCGCCTGGCCCGCCCACGTCGCGCCGGCCCACGTGCACGTGGTCGCGACGGGCAAGGGGACCGAGGTGTTCGACCAGGCTGCCGAGATCGCCGAGGCCCTGGCGGACCGGGGCGTCGAGGTGGTCTACGACGACCGCCCGAAGGTGTCACCTGGTGTCAAGTTCAAGGACGCCGAGCTGTTCGGCGTGCCGTTGCTCGTCGTGGTCGGCCGTGGCCTGGCCGACGGTGTCGTGGAGGTCCGCCCCCGGTCGGGCGAGCCCGAGCAGGTGGCGGTCGCCGAGGCCGTCGACGTCGTCGCCGCGCGGGTCGCCGACCTGCTGGGCTGACCTGCCCCGGCAGCGGGACGGCGTCGGTCAGTCGTCCTGCTGCTCCGGCAGGCCCGGGAACGCGACCGGCTCCGCGCCCCAGGCGTCCAGCGTGACGGCCGACTCCACGAGGAGGTCCACCAGGACGGCCCGGGTCTCGGGCGCCGTCGTGGCGACGAGACTGGCGTAGTCCGTGGCCAGGCCGGACTCCACCGTCCGCACCAGGGCGGCGGGCCGACCACCCCGCGGCACCGTGTACGCCACCTGACGCGGGTCCTGCTCGGTGCGGCTCGTGCCCGCGACCAGCGCCCAGGCCTGGCCGCGGCTCGTGTGGACGTCGGCGCGCTCGGTCAGGCGGTCGCGGGTCTCGCCGGAGGTCCGCGCGGCGCGCAACCGCAGCGCGTAGCCCGCCGCGTCCTCCGACTCGATGAGCGTCCGCAGGTCGCCCGCCGTGAGCCCGCGGGGCACGACGGCGGGCTCGTCGGAGTCGGGCACCGTGCTCGACACGCCCTCCTCGACGGAGGGGGTGGGTGTCGGCTCCTCCTCGCTCGGCGCCGCGAGGAGGGAGAGCGCGGACGCGGCGCCGCCGTCCGAGGCGTCGTCGTCCGTATCCTCGTCCGTCCCCTCGTCGTCGGGCTCATCGCTCGCGGCGGCGTCGTCCGCGACGGCAGGCTCGGGCACCACCGGCGCGACCGGAGCGGGCAGGGTCCCGTCGGTGTAGGCGACCACCCGGCCGGCGGAGACGGCCTGCGCCGCGCCGACCGAGGCCAGCAGCCGGGCGAGGGGACCGTCCGTCGTCGTCCCGGCCGCGGTGCGGCTGCGGCCCGAGGCGTCGACCAGGGCGTCGACGACGTCCTGCGGCACGACGGGCGCCTCGCTGGGCGACGCCTCCGGCGTGCCGTCGTTGCTCTCGGGCTCCAGCCCGGAGTCGTACACGCCACCGAGCTCCGCGGCCTGCTCGCGCGACTGCGTGGCGACGCGCTCCAGCTCGGTGGTCAGCCGGGCGCGGTCCCCGTCGAGCGCCTCCACGGCCGACTCGGCCTGCTCGGCGACGTAGAGGGCGTCCGACACGGCGGTGCGGCGCACGATCTCCACGGAGTCCGGCACGGGCTCGGCGGGGGGCGGCGTCTCGAGCCGCAGCCCGCAGCCCGACAGGAGCACGGCGACGAGCACACCGGCGACGGCGGCCCGGTGGCGGCGTCGGCGTACCGGAGCAGGTGCGGGATGCGGTTCCATCGTGCCTGATCTTGCCACGTCGGGGTGTGACGTTCCTCCACCCGTGCGGGCGGGTCGTTCGGCACGCGAGCGGCACCGCGTTCGTTAGGCTGGACGACGCACGACGTACAACGACACACCGGCCGCGGGACGTCCCGGCGCGGGAGAACCCACGGGAGGCATCCATGGCAGCAGAGCGGAGCCATACCCCGGACGAGCGCATCGGTGCGGTGGTCTCGCCCGTCGTCGAGGCGGCCGGGCTGCACCTGGAGGACGCGCGGGTCGCACGGGCGGGGAGCCGGTCGACGGTGCGGATCACGCTCGACCTGCCGGACGACGAGGTCGGCAGCCTCGACTCGGACCGCCTCGGCGACGCGTCGCGAGAGATCTCGGCGGCCCTGGACGCGGCGGACGTGGTGCGTGGCCAGTACACGCTCGAGGTCTCGACGCCGGGGGCGTCGCGCCCGCTGACGGAGCCGCGGCACTTCCGCCGCGCCCGGACGCGCTCGGTGCGGCTCACGCTGGTCGACGGCGGCACGACGACAGGTCGGCTGCGCGACGTCGTCGAGGGTGCCGACGGTCCGGTGCTGGTGCTCGACGACGGCGCACGGGTCCCGTTGTCGGACGTGCGCAAGGGCAAGGTCGAGGTCGAGCTGAAACGGCTCGAGGACGAGGACGCGGGCACTGCCCGCGACGGTGAGGAAGGCTGACGATGGACATCGACATGAGCACGCTGAGGCTGTTGGAGCGCGAGAGGGAGATCAGCCTGGACGTCCTGGTCGAGGCCATCGAGCAGGCGCTCCTCTCGGCGTACCACCGCACGCCGGACGCCTACCAGCACGCCCGGGTCGAGCTCGACCGGCGGTCGGGTCACGTGACCGTCTACGCCCAGGAGGCGATCCGCACCCCGGACCCGGAGGACCCCGAGGGGCGCGACCTGGTGGAGCTGGGTCCGGAGTTCGACCACACGCCCGCGAACTTCGGGCGCATCGCCACGGCGACGGCGCGCCAGGTGATCGTGCAGCGGCTGCGGGACGCCGAGGACGACCAGGTCCTGGGCATGTTCCGCGGCAAGGAGGGCGAGGTCATCGCCGGGGTGATCCAGCAGGGGCGCGACCCCCGCGTCGTCCTCGTGGACGTCGGCGGGACCGAGGCGGTGCTGCCGCCCCACGAGCAGGTCCCGGGCGAGGAGTACACGCACGGCGAGCGCCTGCGCGGCTACGTGGTCGAGGTCTCCCGGGGCATGAAGGGCGCGCAGGTCACGCTCAGCCGCACCCACCCGGGGCTCGTCCGCAAGCTCTTCGAGCTGGAGGTGCCGGAGGTCGCCGACGGCTCGGTGGAGATCACCGCGGTGGCCCGCGAGGCCGGGCACCGGACCAAGGTCGCCGTCCGCTCCAAGGTGTCCGGCCTCAACGCCAAGGGCGCCTGCATCGGTCCGATGGGCTCGCGCGTCCGAGCGGTGATGGCCGAGCTGCACGGCGAGAAGATCGACCTCGTCGACCACAGCGACGACCCGGCCCGGTTCGTGGCCAACGCCCTGTCGCCCGCGCGTGTGAGCTCTGTCACCGTCGTGGACCCCGACGCCCGGGCCGCCCGCGCAGTCGTGCCGGACTACCAGCTCTCGCTGGCGATCGGCAAGGAAGGGCAGAACGCCAGGCTTGCCGCCAAGCTGACCGGATGGCGCATCGACATCCGCTCGGACGAGGGATCTCCGGAGGCCGCGGTGGCCGTGTCCCCGGGCGAGGACGCCTGAGCTGGTCGAGAGCCATGACCAGTCGCGTTAGACTGACAGGGACCGGGCCGCGTGCCCAGGCCTCCGCACGCCCGCACCACCCCTCGCCCCCGACGGCGGGACCGGTGCGTACGTGTGTCGGGTGCCGGGCTCGTGACCTGCGGTCGGACCTCCTGCGGCTGGTGATCGCGGCGTCCGACGACGCATCTCGGACGGATGTTCGGGTCGTCGTCGACGTGCGTGGGAGCCTGCCGGGGCGGGGAGCCTGGATCCATCCGGACCTCGCCTGCCTGGAAGGCGCCGTGCGACGGCGGGCCGTGCCGCGTGCTCTGCGCGCTGCCGCTCCGCTCGACCTCTCGGCCGTCCGGGCACATCTGGAGCAGCAGGACCGTTGACACCCCTGCGCGGCACCGAGGTGCCGCGCACGACACGACCGGACGCCACCGTCCGGCCGCACCACGCGTACATCGACAAGGAAGCGGGTCAGAAGCCGATGGGCACCCGATGAGTCCCCAGCGATGAGTACTCGGTACTAACGACGGTCCTGCCTGTTCTCGGTGGGGCCGAGACAGGAGAGATGTGGCGAAGATCCGCGTCCACGAGCTGGCGAAGCAGCTCGGAGTGGAAAGCAAGACCCTGATGGCCGAGCTGAAGGCGTCAGGTGAGTTCGTTCGTTCGGCCTCCTCGACGCTCGAGGCGCCGGTCGAGCGCACCATGCGCAGCAAGTTCCAGGGCGCCGGCGGCGACCAGGGCGCGAAGAGCGCTCAGCCCGCCCCGAAGAAGCCCGGAGCGCCGAAGCCCGGCGCGCGGAACGCGCCTGCCAAGCCGGCCCCGGCCGAGCCCGCCGCCCCCGCGGCCGAGCCGGCCCCGAAGCCGGAGGCAGCGCCGAAGCCGGAGGCCGCACCGAAGCCGGAGGCGGCCGCCGAGACCGCCCCCGAGCCGGAGGCGGCTCCCGCGGCAGAGGCTGCGCCGAAGCCCGGCACGGCCCCGAAGCCGGGTGCCGCACCGAAGCCCGGTGCCGCGCCCAAGCCTGGTGCCGCGCCCAAGCCGGCCTCCAAGCCCGGGGGTCAGCAGCGGTCCGGCGGCCGTGGCGGTCAGCCGCGCCCCGGCAACAACCCCTATGCCTCCAAGCAGGGCATGCAGCGCTCCGGCTCGCCGCGTCCGGGGAACAACCCGTACGCGTCGCAGCAGGGCATGCAGCGTCCGCAGCGCGGTGAGGCCGCCCCGGCACAGGGCGAGCGTCCGGGCGGTCCGCGCCCCGGCGGTCCGCGCCCCGCGGCACCTCGTCCGGGCGGTCCGCGTCCCAACCCCGGCATGATGCCCGGCAAGACCAGCATGCCGCGTCCGGGCGAGCGCCCGGCGGCCGGCGGCCGCGGAGGCGGCGGCGGTCGCGGTCGTGGTGGCCAGGGCGGCGCACCGGCCGGTCCCGGAGGTGCACCCGGCGGCGGGCGCGGAGGCTTCCGCCCCGGCGGCGGTGGCGGCGGGTTCCGCGGTCGTGGCGGTGCCGGTCGTGGCAGCACGCAGGGTGCGTTCGGTCGCGCCGGCGGTCGTCCCGTCCGGGGGCGCAAGTCGAAGCGGGCGAAGCGCCAGGAGTTCGAGCAGATGCAGGCGCCGTCGCTCGGCGGCGTCAGCGTGCCCCGCGGCAACGGCAGCACCACGGTGCGGCTGCGTCACGGTGCCTCGCTCAACGACTTCGCGGACAAGATCGACGCGAACCCGGCCTCGCTCGTCACGGTGCTGATGCACCTCGGCGAGATGGCCACGGCCACGCAGTCCCTCGACGAGGACACCTTCGCGACCCTGGGGGTCGAGCTCGGCTACCGGATCGAGATGGTCTCGGCCGAGGAGGAGGACCGCGAGCTGCTCGGGTCCTTCGACATCGACCTCGAGGCCGAGGAGGCCGGCGAGGGCGACGAGGACCTCATGCCTCGTCCGCCGGTCGTGACCGTCATGGGTCACGTCGACCACGGTAAGACGAAGCTGCTCGACGCCATCCGCTCGACGGACGTCGTCGCGGGCGAGGCCGGTGGGATCACCCAGCACATCGGTGCGTACCAGGTGCACACCGAGCACGAGGGTGCCGACCGTGCCGTCACGTTCATCGACACCCCGGGTCACGAGGCGTTCACCGCCATGCGTGCCCGTGGTGCCAAGGTCACGGACATCGCGATCCTCGTGGTGGCCGCGGACGACGGCGTGATGCCGCAGACGATCGAGGCGCTGAACCACGCCCAGGCGGCCGACGTGCCGATCGTGGTCGCGGTGAACAAGGTCGACAAGGAGGGCGCGAACCCGGACAAGATCCGGCAGCAGCTCACCGAGTACAACCTGGTCGCGGAGGAGTACGGCGGCGACACGATGTTCGTCGACGTCTCCGCCCTGCAGCGCCAGGGCATCGACAACCTGCTCGAGGCCGTGCTGCTCACGGCGGACGCGGCGCTCGACCTCCGCGCCAACGCGGAGAAGGACGCCCGCGGTGTGGCGATCGAGGCCCACCTGGACAAGGGTCGCGGTTCCGTCGCGACGGTGCTCGTCCAGTCCGGCACGCTGAACGTCGGTGACGCCATCGTCGCGGGCACGGCCCACGGCCGCGTGCGGGCGATGTTCGACGAGCACGGCGAGTCCGTGCGGCAGGCAGGACCGGCACGCCCGGTCCTCGTGCTGGGTCTGGCGTCCGTGCCGGGTGCCGGCGACACCTTCCTGGTGGCGCCGGACGAGCGCACGGCGCGTCAGATCGCCGAGAAGCGTGAGGCTGCCGAGCGTGCCGCCCTCCTGGCGAAGCGCCGCAAGCGCATCAGCCTCGAGGACTTCACCAAGGCGCTCGAGCAGGGCAAGGTCGAGACCCTCAACCTGGTCCTCAAGGGTGACGTCTCCGGTGCCGTCGAGGCGCTGGAGGACGCGCTGCTCAAGATCGACGTGGGCGACGAGGTGGACCTGCGCGTCATCCACCGCGGCGTCGGCGACATCACGCAGAACGACGTGAACCTGGCCACGGTGGACAACGCCGTGATCATCGGCTTCAACGTCCGCTACGGCGAGCGTGTCGAGGACCTGGCGGAGCGCGAGGGCGTGGACGTCAAGTTCTACTCGGTCATCTACCAGGCGATCGACGAGATCGAGGCGGCCCTCAAGGGCATGCTCAAGCCGGAGTACGAGGAGGCGAAGCTCGGCAGCGCCGAGATCCGCCAGGTGTTCCGGTCCTCGAAGTTCGGCAACATCGCCGGTTCGATCGTCCGCTCCGGCACGATCCGCCGGAACACGAAGGCGCGCGTCCTGCGCGACGGGAAGGTCGTCGGCGACGACCTCAACGTGGAGTCGCTGCGTCGCGAGAAGGATGACGTCACCGAGGTCCGTGAGGGCTTCGAGTGCGGTATCGGTCTCGGGTCGTTCAACGACGTCACCGAGGGTGACATCATCGAGACCTTCGAGATGCGCGAGATCCCGCGCGACTGAGGTCCGCACCACCGACGGCGTC
>NZ_JALKAT010000010.1:0-128237 GCF_023015685.1 Isoptericola sp. S6320L | reverse complement strand
GGTGCGCGGGGACCCGACCGGCCGTGCTGGTCAGCAGGCGCCGTCGTCGGTCCAGGGGCTCGACCCGCTCGTGGACGGCTCGTCGCCCTGCGTCCACCACCGGGCGGTCCAGGTGCGGCCCGCGTGGGTGACGGTCGCGCCGCCCGTGTAGGCGGTCGTGGCGTCCCAGGCCGCGCCGGAGCAGTCCCCCGTACCGCCGGTGCCGCCGTCGTCGCCCCCTCCGGTGCCACCGGCCGGCAGGTCGACGACGTCCACGCCGCGCGGGTGGTCGTAGGTGGTCGCGTAGTCGACGCCGTCCACGGTGACGACCACGTTCGAGAACTGCGCGACGGGCAGCGCCCACTTGAGCTGGTTGGTGATCGAGCCGCCGGCAGGGATCCCGCCGGCCGGCACCGTGAACGTCGCGGTGTGGAAGTTCGCTCCCAGCCCGCCCACGTTCGGGCCGCTGCGTCCCGGCGTCGTCGTCGTGCCGTACCCGGACCAGTCGCTCATCGCACCGGTGTCCGTGGTGCTGTACTGGAAGGTGACCGTGGCACCGGCCGGGACGTCGGTCGCCCCGCGGTTGTGGAACACGACCTCGGGCGCGATCGGGTAGTTGTTGTCCCCGAGCGCGAACTCCGTGTACTCCAGGTCCACGTCCAGCGCCTCGGCCGGCATCGGTGTCTCGGCCTTGGTCGCCCCGTAGGGCGTGGTGGCGGACAGCTTGCTGTGCATGAGGTCGACGAGGTCGCTGCCCATGGCGTACTGGCCGGCCGCGGCGTCGTACGAGTAGTCGCCCGCCAGCTCCCAGATCATGAGGCCGCCGAGGCCGGTGTCGGCGACGTAGTCGGCCTTGGCGCCGATCGCGTCGGTCGAGTCGCCGGACAGGAACGTGCGGGTCTGCGCGTTCCACCACCACTCGTTCTTCGTGACCTCGTCGAAGTGGTGGGTGTAGTCGCCCTCGAGGGTCGTGGGCACCCCGTACGCCTCGGCGTAGTCGCCCACCACGCCGTCCTGGAGGTTCAGGGCGTGCCAGATCGGGTTCACGCCCGCCGGGACGGCGTTGCCCTGCGGGTCGGTGTCGTACCAGAGGTTGTCGATGCCGTCGGCGCCGAACCCGCACTTGCCGTTGGTGCCCGCCGGGCAGGCGAAGCCGGCCGGTGCCGGTGCCCGGCCGCCCATGCCGTGCGTCCCGCCCGTCACGCCCTGGAAGCCACGGGTGTAGAACGGCACGCCCAGGTTGATGCGTCCGGCCTGCATGGCGCCCCGGAAGTAGTGGGCGGCCCAGTCCCCGTTGAGGTAGCCGATGCCGTCGTACGCCGTGTAGACGCCGCCGGCCGAGAGCTCGGGGTCCTGACCGTCGTCGAACAGCGCGGCGTTGCCGCCCACGTACTCGTTCCACGCGCCGTGCAGGTCGTAGGTCATCATGTTGACGTAGTCGACGTACTCGGTGATCTGGTGGACCTCCATGCCGCGCAGCAGCCAGCCCGACGACGGCGCGGCGGTGGTCAGCAGGTAGTACTCGCCGTCCTCGGCGCCCGCCCGGTCGAGGTGCTCGCGCAGCGTCTTCATGAGGGCCACGTAGCCGTCGAACAGCTCGCCGCGGCGGGCGTTGGAGATCTCGAAGTCGTCCGGGTTGCCGGCGTCGGCGTTGGACGTCGGGTACTCGTAGTCGATGTCGATGCCGTCGAACCCGTACTGCCGCACGAACTCCACGACGGACGCGGCGAACGTGTCCATCCGCTCCTGCGACTCGGTGAGGGTGTAGAAGCCTCCCGACGCGACCCGGTTGCCGTCGTCGTCGAAGTAGCCGCCGGTCTCGGCCCAGCCGCCGACGGCGGGGATCACCTTGACGCCGGGGTTCTCGGCCTTGTAGCGCGACAGCAGGTTGAAGTGGCCGGTGTAGTCCAGGGACGGGTCCATCTCGGCCCCGGGGACCTCGGGCCACGTCATGTCGGTGGCGGGGTTGCCCGCCACCTGGGCGTTGACGGAGACCTCGTCGTCCGGCCCCACGTGCGCGAAGGCGTAGTTGACGTGGCTCAGCGAGTCCCAGGGGATGTCGTTCGCGAGGTAGGCGGGCTGGCCGTTCTTGCCGGTGCGCCAGCTCGTGAAGTAGCCGATCACGCGGCGGTCGAGGCCGTTCGGCAGGATCTCGCGGCCGTCGGTGTCGTAGACGTCGCAGTAGGGGGTGTCGACGCCCTCGGTCGGGGCCATGCCGTCGGGCCGGCAGACGTCGTCCGGGTTGTCCGCCGGCGGCGCCGTCGGCTCCGGGTCGGGTGTCGGCTCCGGGGTGGGGTCCGGCGTCGGGTCCGGCGTCGGGTCCGGCGTCGGGTCCGGCGTCGGCTCGGGGTCGGGCTCGCCGCACGCCCCCTGCGACGTCCATGGCCCCCAGGCCGACGCCCCGGGCTCGTCGCCCTGGGTCCACCACGAGGCGGTGTAGTTGTGGCCGTCGTACGAGGCGACGTCACCCTGGGTGTAGACGGCGGTGGCCGTCCAGGCCGGCTCGCAGTCGACCGCGGCGGTGGCCGTCGTGGTCGCCGCGGCCGTCAGCCCGGCCGTGCCGAGAACGAGGGCGGTGGCCGCGGCGCCGAGTCGGCGCCGGCCGGTGGACAAGGCTCGCATCGGAGTCTCCCTGCATGGTCGGGCGATGCCACGTTGCATCGTTCCGTCAAAAGTAAGGAGCCTTGCCATTTACGGGAATGAGGGAAGCCCACATCGTCGCGGGGCGGCACCTACGTGACTTCACGTAGGGCGAGGCGTGCCGGGCTGAGCGCCAGGACCACGAGCTCCGACCGCGAGCGGACGTCGAGCTTGCGGAACACCCGCCCCAGGTGCACCTCGACCGTCCGCACCGAGACGCACAGCGCCGCGGCCACCTCGCGGTTGGTGAGACCGGAGGTGACGAGCCGCGCCACCTCGAGCTCGCGGCTCGTGAGCGCCGCCGCCCAGGCCGCCGGCGCCGTCGGGGGCCTCTCCGCGTCGACGGTCCCGTCGGGTGCCTCGCCGGACCGGCCGCGGGCGGTCGCGGCCACGAGGGCGGAGAGCCCCGGCCCACCGCGACCGGTGCGGCCCTCCGCGGCCGTGGCGGCGGCCCACGCCCCGACGTCGCGGACCACCTCGGCCACCGGCGGGCCGACGTCCACCAGCGCCGTCGTCGTCGCGCCGGTCCGGCAACGGTCCAGCCCGTCGAGGCGACGGGACAGCTCGATGCCGAGCCCACCGGCGACGTGCGCCACGGGCAGCCGGGCGGCGGCGTCGTCGAGCACGACGGCCGCCTGGTCGACCCGGGCGGCGCGGAGCAGGAGCAGCGCCTGGACCACGCGGACCGTGGCCTCCGCCAGCGGCGAGAGCGCTCCGTCCGCCGTCGGCCACGGGCCCGGCCGCGGCCACGCCGGCACGACGCCGACGGCCACCCGCGCCAGCAGCCCCTCGGCCCGGGCAGGGTCGTCGTCGAGCAGACGGAGGCACCGGGCCACCGCCGCCGTGGCCCTGCGGTCCGTGCGGCTGCCGGCCGCACGGACCAACGGTTCGACGAGCCGCGCGAGCGCCGCCCCGCGCCCCGCACGGCGGTCGACGGCGGAGGCACCGCCGTCCGTGCCGGTGACGTCCGAGCCGGTGACGTCCGAGCCGTCCACGGCGCGACCCGCCCGGAGCGCATGCGTCACGACGGCGGCGTCCACGGCCGCGCGCTCGACCGCGGGGACACCGCTGCTGCCCGCCCGCCGCAGCCAGTCGTCGGCGTCGGCCAGGTGCCCGCTCCACAGCGCGGCCCGCCCGGCGGCGAGGAAGGCCAGCCCGCGCCGCTCCCCCGTGCCGTGGCTCGCCGCCTCCCGCGCGACCTCGTGGGCCGCCTCCGTGGCCCCGCGCGACGAGAGCTGCCCGGCGAGCTCCACGAGGCCGTCGGCCAGCAGCTCGTCGCCGGCGAGCGTGCTCAGCGCGGTGTGCCACAGGGCGACACCCGGCTCGCCGCACTCCCGGGCCGCGCGCGCCAGCGCCGTGTGGGCGGCGGTCCGGGCCGCGAGGTCGACCTCGTCGTGCACCACCGACCGCATCCGGGGATCGGTCACGCGGAAACGCCCGGCGGCCAGGTGGACGTCGGCCGCGACGAGGCCGCCGACCAGCGTGCCCGCCGCGTCCCCGGCGGCCTCCAGCAGGACGTCGGCACGGTCGGTGACGGCCACGGCCGCGCACAGCAGGACGGACCGGTCGTCCCTGCCGCCGCGGGTACGCGCCCAGCCGGACCGCAGGGCGGGGACCGCCGGCAGCGGGTCGGGCAGGAGGGACGTCCCGGCCAGGTGCTCGGGCCGCAGCAGGGCCGCGAGCTGGGACAGCGCGGCCGCGTCGCCGCCCAGCACCCGGCCCAGTCGCGCGGCCACGTGGGGCGCCACGGCACGGCGGGTCTCGTGGCCGAGCAGAGCGAGCGCGTCGACCGGCGGGTTCGACGCCATCGTGAACCTCCGGGTCGACCTTTGCCGGGTCGGCGCAGGTCAGCGGTTTGTTAGGTCTCCAACATCATAGTGATCGGCCCGTCGTTCACCAGTTCTACGGCCATGTCGGCACCGAACACCCCGGTCGAGACCTCGATCCCCCGCCCACGCAGGTCGGCCACGACGGCGTCCACCAGCGGTTCCGCCACGGGACCGGGCGCGGCCGCCTGCCAGGTGGGCCGGCGGCCCTTGCGCGCGTCCCCGTACAGCGTGAACTGGCTGACCACCAGCACCGGGGCGCCCTCGTCGGCCACCGAGCGCTCGCCCCGCAGGAGGCGCAGGTCGGCGATCTTGCGGGCGATGGTGGCGGCGTCCGCCGGACCGTCGTCGTGGGTGACGCCGACCAGCGCCACCAGCCCGGGGCGGTCGAACGCACCGACCACCTCGCCGTCGACCGTCACGCTCGCCCGCGTCGCCCGCTGGACCACCGCTCTCACGACCGCACCCCCTGCCCGACGGCGACCCCGGCGCCGAGCCCGTCGTCGAACGTCGCGCGGACCTCGCCCACGGGCTCGCCGCCGCCGAGCACCGGGACCCGACCGATCGCCGCCAGGGCTGCCGGGTCGGCGCCCGGCACCTCGAGCGCACCGGCGAGCCGCAGCGCCGCCGCCAGCAGGGCGGGCCGGGGCCGGTCGGCGCCGTCGAGCACCTTGAACGCCAGCGAGGATCCGTCCGGGAGCCCGGCCGCGCACACGCCGTCGGCGCCGATCTTCGCCACGGCACCGGGCACGGCCCGCATCGCCAGGGTGTCCTCGCGGCCCGTGCCGGCGACCATCTCGGGGTGTGCGGACATGGCCCGCGCCACCCGCGCCGTCGGCTCCTGGGACATCTCCCCCGCCGCTGCACCCGCGAGCGTTCCGAACGAGCGGGCCAGCCCTGACAACGTCGTGGCGAACAGCGGCGCGCCGCAGCCGTCGGTCGTCACGTGCGCGGGTTCCGCACCGGTCAGCTCGGTGATCACGGCCCGCACCGCGCGCTGCAGCGGATGGTCCACCGCGAGGTAGCCGCCGGTCTCCCAGCCCGCGGCGACGCACGTCGCCAGCATGGCCGCGTGCTTGCCGGAGCAGTTCTGCGCGATCGACTCGGCGTCCCGGCCGGCGCGCAGCCAGTCGGCAGCCGCGGGCGGGTACATCGGCAGGCTGGGGGTGTTGCGCAGGGCGTCCACCCCCAGCCCCGCGCCCGCGAGGATCGCCCGTGCACCGTCCCGGTGCACCGGCTCGCCGTTGTGGCTCGCCGCCGCGAGCGCCAGCAGCTCCGGCGGCAGGTCGAGCCCCGCGCGCACCATGGCGACCGCCTGCAGGGGCTTCAGGGACGAGCGGGGCCAGATCTCCGCCGTCGGGTCCCCGGCCGCGAGGACGACCTCGCCGGCGGCGTCGAGCACGACCAGGTGCCCCAGGTGGACCGACTCCACGAGGTCGCCGCGCACGACCTCGGCGAGCGGGACGGCGCCCCGGGTGATCTCCGCCGTCATCCGGCGGCTCACCAGCCGCTCGGGCCCTGGCGGCGGCCCTTGCCGGGACCGTACGCCTGCAGCTTCGGGCGCACGTCCACGAGGTAGACGATCGCGGCGACGCACGCGATGAGGTTGAGGAAGCTCGTCGAGGTGAGCATCATCGGCGGCAGCCCGAGGAAGCCGAGCGCGGCCGCGACACCCAGGATGAGCAACCAGATCGGCTTGCTCAGCTTGCCCTCCGCCGTGAAGCCGCGCGCCGGGCGGCGCAGCGCGTCGACCAGCGCCCAGACCTGGACGACGAAGACGACGATCGCCAGGATGACGAAGACGTAGTACTGGAGGTTCGCGATCACGCGACCAGGCTACGGGAGGACGCGCAGGCGCCGGTCACGCGCCGCGGTCGCGACGTGCTCGTCCCACGCCGCGACGAGGGTGTCGTCGTGCGCCACGGCGAGCGCGCTGGCCACGTGCACCGCGTCCCCGCCCCGCAGCGGGTGCGGCCCCGCGGCCAGCTCGGCCGCGGTGTCGGCGACCCGGGACGTGACCTCGACGAGGTGCAGGGCGGGCCAGAGCGCGGTCCACCGGTCGAGCGCCCGACGGCGCGAGCCCGGGTCGAGCACGCCGGCACGCTCGCCCGCGGCGAGGATGGCGCGCAGCTCGGTGTCGGCCAGCCGGGACGTGACGACGACGTCGGCCCGGTTCCACAGCGCGCTCGCCAGGTCGGAGCCCTGCTCGGGGACGCACAGCTTGACCAGGGCGCTGGCGTCGAAGTAGACGAGTGCCATCGGGGCGGGGTCCTCTCAGCGGCTCACGGGCTCAGCGGCGGATGCGCCGGACGAGTCCGGACAGTCCCGAGCGGGCGGCACCGTTGCCCGCGCCGATCGCCTGCGCCGTCTGCGGCACGGCGTGGGTGGGGCGCCCCGCCTGGGCCGGCGTGAGCAGCCCGTCGCGCACGAGCTCGCTGACGAGGTCGGCGCTGCCCACGCCCGTGAGCCGGGCGACCGGGACCCCACGGTCGGTGATGACCACGTCCTCGCCGTCGCGAGCCCTCTCGATCCACGACTTCAGCTCGGCGCGCAACGCGCTGACGGATACCTCCATGACCAGCGACGGTACACCCCGCGGCGGCAGCCGAACAGGGCACTCACCGCCCGGAACCGCCGAACAGCATCTTGGCCAGCAGGAGCATGAACCCGATCCAGCCGACCACGAACGTCAGCCAGGACCACTCCCACCCGGCGGCCATGCCGACGACGACGAAGCCGACGAACGCGGACACCCAGATCACTCCCGCCAGGATGCCGAACCGTGCCGCAGCCTCCAGGTCGCGGGAGAACCGGTCACCCGGCCGGCCGTGCTCGCGGGCGGCCTGACGGACCCATGCCTTCTCGCGGTTGGTCTGCGTGGCGCCGAGCCCTGCGAACAGCCCGACCCCGCTCACGAGCGGTGGCGCGGCGAGGATCGTCAACCACGGGGGCCCGCCGGTCACGACGATGCCGACCAGCCCCACCCCGACCACGACGAGCCCGGCCGCGGACCCGTACCCGGCGGCCCGCCCGGCGCGGACCGGATGCTTGGTGGTGGTCTCCTGCGCCACGGAGCTGCCCACGATCCAGCCGCCACCGAGCCCGGCGCCCAGGATCCACCCGACGAGCGCGCCGACCGGGGCCGCGATGACACCGATGATCCCGAGGTAGACCAGGACCAGGAGCGCGGCCGTGGTGGCCGCGGTGATCACGAGGCTGACCACGAAGGCGGGCCGCGGCCGGACCTTGTGCGCCAGCGCGGCCTGCGCCATCGACCCGTACCCGTCGGTGCGCGCACGGGCCGGCGCCGGTTCCGTCGTCTCCGCGAGGAGCGCCCGCACGTCGCCGAGCTCGTCGACGGCACGGCGTGCCGCGTCGGCGGGCGCGACGCCGGAGGCCTCGAGCTCAGCGGCCCGGGAGGCGAGGTTCGCCCGGATCTCCTCCTTGAGGTCCTGGACCTCGGCGGTCGGCTCGACGCCGGCGAAGACGTCGTCGAGGAGGCGGTGGACCGTGCTCATGTGCGGGGTTCCTTGTCTGTGAGCAGGAGGGTGTCGATCACGTCGCGGGTGGCGAGCCACGCGGCGACGTTGCGGCGGAACACGGCGCGTCCGGCGTCGGTGATCCGGTAGTACTTGCGGCGCCCGCCCTGGGACTCGTCGCCCCAGTAGGCCTCGACCAGGCCGTCCCGGGTCAGCCGGCGGTAGGTCGCGTAGAGCGTCGCCTCCTTGATCTCGTGCGCCCCGCCGGTGGCGTCGCGGATCGTCTTGTAGATCTCGAAGCCGTAGCGGTCGCCGCGGCGCAGCATCGCCAGCACGACCGTGTCGGTGTGGCCCCGCAACATGTCGGCGGAGAAGGCGTCCTCCGCCGGAGGGCTCTCGTCGGACTGCATCACGACAGGTACTATATCTGATCAACTACTTGTGTCGAGCAGGCCCGGGCACGCGCCGGGCGGGCCGCACGCCGAGCGCGACCCGGCGCGCCGTGGCAGGCTGCCCAGCAGGCGAGCACCAGGGAGGACCTCGCGTGACGGCGCAGACCGCAGACCCGCAGGCGCTACCGCAGTCGAAGATCTGGGCCATCTTCGGCGGGCTCATGCTCGCGATGCTCCTGGCGGCCCTCGACCAGACCATCGTCGCCACCGCGCTGCCCACGATCGTCAGCGATCTCGGGGGCGCCGAGCACCTCTCCTGGGTCGTCACGGCCTACATGCTCGCCACCACCGCGACCACCGTGCTGTGGGGCAAGCTCGGCGACCTGCTCGGGCGCAAGGTGCTGTTCATCGTCTGCATCGGCATCTTCCTGGGCGGCTCGATGCTGTGCGGCACGTCCGAGACGATGGGCCAGCTGATCGCCTGGCGTGCCCTGCAGGGCGTCGGTGGCGGCGGTCTGATGGTGCTGAGCCAGGCGATCATCGGCGACGTCGTCTCACCGCGCGAGCGCGGGAAGTACCAGGGGCTGTTCGGCGCCGTCTTCGGCGTCTCGTCGGTCGCCGGGCCGCTCCTGGGCGGCTGGTTCGTGGACAACCTGTCGTGGCAGTGGGTCTTCTACATCAACGTGCCCATCGGCATCGTCGCGCTCGTGGTGGTCGCCGCCGTGCTGCCGCCCATCACCCCGCGCAGCCGCCCGCGGATCGACTACGCGGGCATCGTCCTGCTCGCCGTCGTCTCCACCGCGATCGTGCTGACGACCAGCCTCGGCGGGACGACGTGGGGCTGGAATTCCGTGCAGGTGTACGCGATGGTCACGGTCGCCGTGGTCGGGGTGGTGACCTTCGTGCTGGTCGAGCGCCGCGCCCCCGAGCCCGTGCTGCCGCTGCACCTGTTCCGCAACCGGGTGTTCTCCGTCGCCGCGGTCGTCGGGTTCGTGGTCGGGTTCGCGATGTTCGGCGCGATCACCTACCTGCCCCTGTACCTGCAGACGGTCAAGGGCTCGAGCCCGACCCTCTCCGGCCTCGAGATGACGCCCATGATGCTGGGCCTGCTCCTCACCTCGATCGGGTCCGGGCAGCTCATCACCCGGACGGGGCGGTACAAGGTCTTCCCGATCCTGGGCACGGCGATCACCGCCGTCGGCCTCTTCCTGCTCTCCCTCATGGACCGCGACACGACGACCCTGCAGTCCAGTCTGAGCATGTTCGTGCTCGGCATGGGCCTCGGCATGGTCACGCAGGTGCTGGTGATCGCCGTGCAGAACGCGGTCGCCTACCGCGACCTCGGGACGGCCACGTCGGGCGCCACCTACTTCCGGACGATCGGCTCCTCCGTGGGCGTCGCCGTCTTCGGGACGATCTTCGCCAACCAGCTCGTCGCGAACCTGTCGACCGGCGCGCCGTCCACGGCCCAGGGCCCCTGCGGCCCCGACGTGCTCGAGGCGTCCCCGCAAGGGCTGGCCCAGTGCCCGCCCGACGTCCAGGACTGGTTCCTGGACGGGTACGCCGACACGCTGCAGACCGTGTTCCTGTGGGCCGTGCCGGTCGCCGTCGTCGCCTTCGCCCTGTCCTGGCTGCTGCCCCAGGTCGAGCTGCGCACCGCGACGCGCGACGCCGAGCCGACCGTCGCCGCGGGTCAGGCAGCGGGCGAGACCTTCGCCCTGCCGTCGAGCCGGACCTCGCTCGAGGAGCTGCGGATGATCCTGTGGCGACGCGTCGGCGCGCAGGACCCGCTGCGCGTCTACGAGATCACCGCCCCCGACGCCGACCTCTCGCCCGAGGAGGCCTGGATGATCACGCGCGTCTCGCTCAAGCGCAGCCGGGAGATCTCCGTCATGGCGGAGCGCAGCCACGCCTCCGAGGCGACGGTGCGGCACGTGGCCGCCGGGCTGGCCGGGCGCGGTCTCGTGGACCTCGCGGGGTCCACGGTGACGGCCAACGACCAGACGGACGTGGCCGCGGAGATCCTCCGCGAGGCCGAGCGGCGACGGATCCAGCAGGTCGTGGCGGAGTGGCCGGGCGAGGAGCCGGAGATCGACAGCCTCGTCCACGAGGTCTCGACGCTCGTGTTCGCCGACGCCACCGACTGACCCGTCCAGCGTGCGGGCGCGATTCTTGGCCCGATATGCCCCGGATGTCCCAGTTCTCGGTGGCACGAAGTGCACCCACAACGGGAAGCACGGCGGTCAGAGCTCCGGCAGGTGCTCGCGTGCCGCTCGCGGGTCCAGCCCGCTCGCCTCGAGGGCGTCGACCACCGGCGAGCGCAGCAGCACCACCAGCGACGCCACCCGCAGGTCCCCGCCGCCGACGGCGTGCGGGTCGGCCGCCGCGGCGACGTCGACCAGCACGGCGCGGGCCTCCTCCACGGACGCTCCCCCGCCGACGGCGGAGGCCAGCAGCCGCGCCCCGCCGGCGAACCGCTCGACCTCGTCCGCCAGCAGACCGAGCTCCGGCCACGTCCCGTCCGGCCCGACGACGGTCGGCGCCCGGCGCGCGAGGAGCCGGACGCTGCGCATGGCCCGGTCCACCAGCACCGCCTGCCCGGCCAGGACGTGGATGTCGCCGCGCTGGGCCCGGTTGACGCCGACCCGCGCGATCTCCTCCGCCCGGCGGGCCGTGTCCCGCCAGTCGGCCAGCACCGCCTCCGACGCGCGGCCGCGCACCAGCGCCGCGCCGAGGTCGTCCATGTCGCGCTGGCGCAGCCCCCGCCCGACCGTCTCCAGCGTCTCCGCCAGCTCCGTCGTGGCCTCGTAGGCCAGCGAGCGCAGCCGTCGCAGCGGGTCGCTGGGCAGCAGCAGCGTGACGGCCAGCGCCACCAGCCCGCCGACGGCGGCGTCGGTCCACCGGCCGAAGGCACCCTCGTTCGCCACGGCCGCGGGCAGGCCCACGACGACGATCGCCTGCACGCCGGCCTGCGTGACCAGCAGCGGCCCGCGGTCGATGAACCGGGCCAGCAGCGCCGAGACGAGGAGCACGACGGTGAGCTGCCACCAGCCGGTACCGATGAGTCCCACGATGACCTCGCCGATGCCGACGCCGACCGCGACGCCCACGGCGACCTCGGCGACGCGGCGCAGCTCCCGCTCGAACGAGAACCCCAGGCACACCCAGGCCGCGACGGCGGCGAAGAAGGGCTGGTCGTGGCCGAGGACCACCTGCGCCAGCAGGTAGGCCGCCCCGGCGGCGAGGGACGCCTGGACGATGGGCCAGAACCCGGTGCGCACCCGGGCGAGGCCCTGCCGGATGCGGATCCGCCGGACGAGCGTCCGCACCGCGGCACCTGCGGCTGCGCCCGCCTCCCGCGGGTCCGGCGCTCTCACCGCACGATCACAGCAGGCTCTGCGAACCCTCGCCACCGCGCGGGGTCAGCCCGCGCAACGTCTCCCGCCGGCCCTCGGGCCGGTCCGCGGAGACACCCTCACCGGGCACGATCGTCTCCTGGGTGGCGTCGACCACCAGCTCCTGGGCGTCCGCGCCGGTCCCGACGGTGCCCACGACGACGAGCGGCGCGTCGTCCGGCAGGCTCCGCTTGACCACGGCGAGGGCCACCGGGCCGAGCTCGTGGTGGCGCGCGACCGAGGTGACCGTGCCGACCACCTTGCCGTCCGCGCCGTCGCGCCGGACCTCCGCGCCGCCCTCGGGCACCACGTGCTGCGACCCGTCGAGGTGCAGCATGACGACGCGCCGCGGGGGTCGGCCCAGGTTGTGCACCCGCGCGACCGTCTCCTGGCCGCGGTAGCAGCCCTTGTGCAGGTGGACGGCGGTCCGCAGCCAGTCGAGCTCGTGGGGCACGGAGCGGTCGTCGACCTCGCGCGCCAGCCGCGGGCGCCACGCCTCGACGCGCAGCGCCTCGGTGGCCCAGGTGCCGGCGAGGCGCCAGCCCGCGGCCTCCCGCTCCGCGACGGCGTCGGCGAGCGTCTCGCGCGGCACCAGCACGAGCCGCCACGCGCGGTCCGCACCGGGGTGCTCCTCCTCCGAGGGCCCGTACCGGGTGCCCCCGACGGCGACGCGCGGCCAGGTGTCCCACCACGTCACGGGCTCGCCCTCGGCACCCTCGGCGGCCACGGGCTCGCCGATCGCGGCGAACTCGCCGGTGACGTCGTCGATCTCGACCCGCATCATGAACCGCATGCGCGTGAGCCAGGCGACGAGGGGCTCGACGTGGTCGCGCTCGGTGATCAGCCAGGTGGACGTGCCGTCGTCGACGACGCCGAGCGCGTGCTCGATCCGCCCCTGCGGCGAGAGCACGAACAGCTCGGTGGAGGTCCGCGGCGCCAGGTGCTCCACGTCCTGCGAGGTGATGGAGTGCAACCAGGTCAGGCGGTCGGGACCGGTGAGGCGCACGACCCCGAGCTGGGACTGGTCGACGACGGCGCCGCCGCGGGCGAGCGCGCGCTGCTCGGCGACGGGCTCGCCGTAGTGCCAGGCGACGCCCTCGTCGGGACCGGTCGCCGCGACGGCGCCGGGGCGGTCCAGGACCGGGCTGCGGTAGGTCATGACAGGCCGTCGACGCGGTCGAGCTCGCCGGAGGCGTACGAGCCCATCGGGTGACCGAACGCGGCGAGCTCCTCGAGCCACAGCAGCCGGCCCTCGACGTTGCCGTAGAGCCGCTTGGCGGCGGTCACCTCGGCCGCGGTGGACGTCCGGGCGACGAAGTCGGTGGCGAGGTCGACGCGGCCGTCGCCCACGAGGCCCAGGAACAGCGAGAGCCGGCCCGACGCGTCGGTCACCAGCACCTCGAGGGCGTGCTTGCCCTCGGGCAGGTCGTCGGGACGCTCCGACGAGATGCGCCAGTAGCCGGTCTCGGTGGACCACACGGTGTCGAAGGCGTCGTCGCCCTCGCCCTCGCCGGCACCGTCCGTCGTCTCGCCGTCCGCCGCCGCGGCGGAACGCACGCGCAGCGTCGAGGCGAAGCGCAGGTACGGCCCGCCGTCGTGGTCGAAGACGAGCTCCTGCCGGAACGGCGTCTCGGCGATGCCCTCGTACTTGATGACGCCTGCACCCGTCCACCGGCCGACGAGCCAGGCGAGCGGGTACACCTCGGGCGCGAGTCCCTCGGGGAAGGCGAAAGGCATCAGCGCTGGCCCTGGAACAGCTTGTAGACGACGTAGCCCGCGAACCAGGTGATCACGCCGACCGTGACGACCAGGAGGCTGGTGAAAAAGATCTCGAGTGCTTCGACCGACATGCTCCGATCCTAACCGCGGCGCCACGGCTAGGGTCGGCGCTATGACCGAGACCACATCGCAGCGTTCCCTCGTCGTCAAGACCACGGCCGGCACCGAGCGGGCGGAGGCCACCAACCAGGCGCTGACCGTCGCCGCCGCGGCCGTGGCGGCGGGCGTCGAGGTGTCCCTGTGGCTCACGGGCGAGTCGGCGTGGTTCGCGCTGCCCGGCCGGGCGGACGAGCTCGAGCTGGAGCACGCGGCGCCGGCCGCCGACCTGCTCGCGGCGGTCCTGGCCGCCGGCACCGTCACGCTGTGCACCCAGTGCGCCGCGCGGCGCGGGATCGGCCCGGACGACGTGCTCGACGGCGTCCGGATCGCGGGCGCCCCGGTGTTCGTCGAGGAGTCGTTGCGGCCGGGCGCGCAGGCGCTCGTCTACTGACCGCGCCCGGGGGCGTGCAGCGCCTCAGGCCCGGGCGCGCCGGAGCCGCCGGCCGATCAGGTAGAGCTCGCAGCCGAGGCACAGCCCGACGGTGGCGTTGAGCGCCGCCGCCAGGAAGGCGATCCCCGCCGCCCACGGCACCGCCGCCAGGACGCCGGCCAGGCCGAGCACGACACCAGCACCGGTCACGACGAGGCCCACGAGCTGGGCGAACCGCGGCGGGCGCGGGTCCTCCAGGTGCTCCGGGCTGCCGAGGCGCGGGCGGACGAGCAGGCGGAACAGCCAGCCCTGCCAGGTCGCCTGCGGACCGCGGACCGCGCCCGGCAGGAAGCTCAGCGCGACGACGGCGAGCAGCACCAGCGCCGGGGTGGTGGGCCCCAGCAGCACGACGACGGCGAGCAGCGCCGCCGTGATCCCCGCTCCCACGCGCGGACCGCGGGGGTCGATCCCGGCGGGCTCCGCCGTCGTCCCCTCCGGGGTGTGCGGTGCGGTGCGGTGCGTGCGGGTCATGCGTTCCTCCCGGAAGGCTGGTCGATCGGTGTGACGGCGGCGAGCGCGGCCCGTGCCTGAGCGGGGGTCATGGCTCCCGACGCGCGAGCCACCTCCGCCCCGGCGGCGTCGAGCACGAGCACGGTCGGGGTACGCAGGACACCCGCCCGGAGCGCCAGGTCGAGGTGGGTCTCGACGTCGACCTCCACGTGGGCGACGCCGGGCTCCCCGGCCGACAGCACTCCCAGCACCCGGGCGGTGGCGCGGCAGGGGGCGCACACCGGCGCGGAGAACTGCAGGAACGTGGCCCGCGCGCCGGGGAGAGCGCCCAGGGCGGCGAGGTCGGCGGCCCAGACCGCCGACGCGTCCCCGGCCGCGGCGCCGTCGTGCCGGCGCAGGCGGCCCTGCCGACCCCGCCAGACGAGGCCGACGACGGCGGTCAGCACGACGAGCGCGACGAGCGACGGCCACTGCACGGACATCCTGACCTCCCTGTGGTCCTTCTCCGGCGGGGAACAGATCCGTTTGCATGAATGTTCCCGGTACCGTGGAGCCTGCGATGCGCCGTAGCGTACGCGCCCCGACGCCACGGCACCGCCGCCAACCCGCTCACGAGACGGGTGCAGCGGCAGCCGCCGCGGGCACCCTGGAGGACCCGCGATGACCGACGCCCCCACCCGGATCTGGAACGACCTCGTCGTCCCCGCCCCCGGGACCTACGAGCTCGACGTCGCCCACCAGCGCATCGGCTTCCTGGCGATGCACATGATGGTGAGCCCCGTCCGTGGGCAGTTCGGCACCGGTTCCGCCGTCATCCACGTCGCCGAGGACCCGCTCGCCTCCACCGTGGCGGCGTCGATCGACGCCGCGTCCATCGAGACCGCGCACCCCGACCGGGACGCGCACCTCAAGAGCCCCGACTTCCTCGACGTCGACGTCTTCCCCACGATCGAGTTCCGGTCCACCGGGGTGGAGTGGAACCCCGCGCCCGACCCGATCTTCTCGTGGGCGGCGCTCAAGGGCCGCCTGCCCGGCCGGGACGTCGACACCCAGCGCGCCACGGCCGGGTCACGCACCCGGTTCGTGCTCCACGGGCACCTGACGATCCGTGGCGTCACGCACCCGATCGCGCTCGACGCGGAGTTCGGCGGCGTCGGCACCGACCCGTACGGCCGCCACCTGTTCGGGTTCAGCGCCACCGCGGACTTCGAGCGGGAGAAGTTCGGGCTGCTGTGGAACGTCGCCCTGGAGGCCGGCGGCGTGCTGGTCGCCAAGACCGTCCGCATCGAGCTCGCGGGCGAGGCCATCCGCGTCGACGGATGAGGCCTCCGACGGTGTGCCGGACGGCCGGGCACGTCAGATGACGACGCGGCCCACCACGAACACGAGGATCCCCGTCACCACGACCGGGACCGCGGCGGCCGTCAGGCCCGCCCGGCGCAGCGACAGCGTCGGCTGGCGCTCGAAGAGGAAGCGCAGCGCCGCCGCGATCAGTCCCGCCACGAGCCCGGCGATCATGCCGGTGACCGGCTCCACCTCCGGGACCGCCGACGCGGTGCCCGCTCCCGCCACGGCGCCGAGCGCGACCGAGATGAGCGAGCCGGTCCAGCCGCCGGCGATCGGCAGCGCCGAGACCGCGGCGGCGACGGCGAGCGCCACGGCGCTGGTCAGCACCAGCGCCGCCCCGGCGTCCGAACGCCCCGTGGCGACCCAGCCGGAGGCGGAGACCGCGACGACGATCCCCGCCGTCATGCCGCTCACCGACTCCACGAGCCGGGGGCGTCCGCCACGCCGGAGCATCTGCGCCACGAAGGCGAGGACCAGGGCCATCGCGATGACCAGGGGGACGTTGCGCAGCACGGGCTCGTCCTCGGTCGCCCACGCCATCGCGACACCGCCGAGGCCGGCGAGCAGCACCACCAGCACGGTCGCGCCCTCCGCGGGCAGTCGCAGCAGCGCGGCCCAGCCCACCGCCACGAGCACCACGAGACCGGCGGCGGCGGCCGTCGTCCACAGCGGCCCCAGGTACGCCGCGGCGGCGACGAGCGCGGCGAGCGCGGCGGTCGTCACGGCACGGGTGGTCACGGTCACGACGAAGAGTCTCGCATGCCGACCCGTTGTGATCTCCGGCGCAGGGCACGGTACCTTTACCACCACCGGTGGCGGGAGGAGGTGCGCGTGGCCGAGCTGTTGATCCTGACCCCCGCGACAGGCGGGTCGGTCGAGGTACTGCCCGCACTGGGTCTGCTCTCGCACAAGGTGCGGGTGCTGCCGATGGAGCCGTCCGCGCTGGTGGACGCCCCCGACTCGGACGTCGTGCTGCTCGACGCGCGCCGCGACCTGGTCGCCGCCCGCACCACCTGCCGACTGCTGCACGCGACCGGCCTCACCGTCCCCCTCGTGCTCGTCCTGACCGAGGGTGGGCTCACGGTCGTCAACCACGAGTGGGGCGCGGACGACCTGCTGCTCGAGAACGCCTCCCCCGCCGAGGTCGAGGCCCGCCTGCGGCTCGTCGTGGAGAAGTCGGCCCACGGCCCGGCGGACGACTCGCCCCAGGAGATCTCCGCGGGCGAGCTCGCGATCGACGCCGGCGGCTACACGGCCCGGCTCCGCGGCCGGCCGATCGACCTCACCTACAAGGAGTTCGAGCTCCTCAAGTACCTCGTGCAGCACCCGGGCCGTGTCTTCACCCGCGCCCAGCTCCTGCAGGAGGTGTGGGGCTACGACTACTACGGCGGCACCCGCACGGTCGACGTGCACGTGCGCCGCCTGCGCGCCAAGCTCGGGCCCGAGCACGAGCAGCTCATCGGCACCGTGCGCAACGTCGGCTACCGGTTCGACCCGCCGAAGGAGCCCCGCGACGACGAGGGCGACGACCCGGGCTCGGGCGCTCGAGGCTCCACGCGGGTGTCCTCGGGCGGCTGAACCGGTAGGTTCGGCGCGTGACCGCCATGCCCGACACCGACTACACCTCCGCCCTCGTGGACGGGCCGTGGCGTCACGAGTTCGTCCCGGCCAACGGCTCCCGGTTCCACGTCGCGACGGCCGGCCCCGCCCGGGGCAACGGCGACCGCGCCCCGCTCGTGCTGTTCCTGCACGGGTTTCCCCAGATGTGGTGGGCATGGCGCCACCAGCTCTCCGCGCTGTCCGACGACGGCGTCCGGGTCGCCGCGATGGACCTGCGGGGTGTGGGCGCCTCCGACAAGCCGCCCTCCGGGCACGACATCCCCACCCGCACGCGGGACGTCGCCGGCGTGGTGCGCTCCCTCGGTCACGACCGTGCCGTCGTCGTCGGCTCCGGCACCGGCGGTGCGCTGGCGTGGGCGATGGCGGCGCTGCAGCCCGCCGTCACGGCCGGTGTGGTCTCGCTGGCCTCGCCGCACCCGCTGCGCCTGCACGTGCCCGGGCGGCGCCTGCTGACCCCCGCCGCCCGCAAGACGCTCGCCCTCTACCAGCTTCCGTCGGTCGCCGAACGTCGCCTGACGCGGGGCGACGAGGTGGCCCGCGTGCTCGCCGCAGGTGCGGCCCGACCCCTGCCGTCAGAGGTCGTGGACCGGTACCGCCAGGTCATCCGCATCCCGTTCGCCGCGCACAGCTCGGTCGAGTCCCTGCGCTGGCTGACGCGATACGCCGCGCGGCCCAGCGGACGGCGGTTCCTGGCGGCCCTGCGCCGGCCGATCGACGTGCCCGTGCTGCAGGTGCACGGCACCGCCGACGGATTCGTGCGGGCCGCGACGGCCGACGTCGACGGTGCGGCGCTCGCGCGCGACTTCCGGTTCGAGGTGGTCGAGGGCGCCGGCCACTACCTCGCCGAGGAGGCCCCGGACGCGGTCGACGCCCTCCTCGCCGACTGGCTCCCGCACGCCCTCGCCGCGAGGTAGTCACCCACCCGCCGAGGTAGTACCTCGCTTGCCGAGATAGTGCCGCGCCCGGCGACGTAGTGGCCCAACCGGCGAGGTAGTCGCCGGCCCGGCGAGGTAGTGCCGCTCAGGCCCGGCCGCCCGTGCGGACGAGCTTTGCCGCGGCCGCCGGGTCGGTCTCGCCCGCGCCGTACGAGGGGCACCACCGGGCCACCGGGCAGGCCCCGCACGCCGGACGACGCGCATGGCAGATCCTCCGCCCGTGCCACACGAGGTGGTGGCTGAGCATCGTCCAGTCCTTCTTCGGGAAGATGGCGCCGACGGCGTGCTCCACCTTGACCGGGTCCTCCTCCGTCGTGAAGCCCAGCCGCCGTGCCAGCCGGCCGAAGTGCGTGTCGACCGTGATCCCCGGGACGCCGAACGCGTTCCCCAGGACCACGTTCGCCGTCTTGCGCCCGACGCCAGGAAGCGTGACGAGGTCCTGCAGACGGGCGGGCACCTCGCCGTCGTACCGCTCCACCAGCGCGCGGCCGAGGCCCATCACCGCACGGGTCTTGGCCCGGTAGAAGCCCAGCGGGCGCAGGATCTCCTCCATCTCCACAGGATCGGCGCCGGCGAGGGCGGCCGCGTCGGGATAGCGGGCGAACAGGGTGGGGGTCGTCGCGTTGACCCGCACGTCCGTCGTCTGCGCGGAGAGCACCGTGGCGATCAGCAGCTCGAGCGGCGTCGTGAAGTCGAGCTCGGCGCGCGCCTCCGGGTACGTCTCGGCGAGCACGCGGTCGATCCGCCGCGCTCGGCGGACCAGCGCCAGGGGCGACTCCCCCGTCGGGGTAGGCTGCTGTGGCTTCTCGGCGGTCACCTCGGCAGCGTATCGGCCACGTCCGACACCGACCGCGGTGCCCTGACAGGAACCACGGCGGCCGCTCGTTCGTTCGCCGGGGAGCCACCCGAGACCGACCCTTCCAGGCACGATGCCCCTGCGTGAGGCACACTGAGACCTGGAACACATTTCGAGACAGCACCGTCCCGCGCGGACGACATCTGAGAACGTGAGGATTCCTGTGGACGACACCGTCGTGCTCTCCGCCCCCCTCTTCGCGGACATGGACAGCGAAGAGTCGAAGGCACTCTTCGAATCCATGATCCCCGTCGAGCTGACCCGCGGAGACGTCCTGTTCCGCGAGGGAGAGCCGGGCGATCGTTTGTACGTGATCGCGCAGGGCAAGATCAAGCTCGGTCGCCGCTCCAGCGACGGCCGCGAGAACCTGCTCTCGATCCTCGGACCGGGCGAGATGTTCGGCGAGCTGTCGCTGTTCGACCCCGGCCCCCGCACCGCCACGGCCTCGTCCGTCTCCGACGCCCTCTGCTACGAACTGCGCCACCAGGCCCTCGTCCAGTGGATCGCCGCGCACCCCAACGTCGCCACGACGCTGCTCGGCGCCCTGGCCCGCCGGCTGCGTCGCACGAACGAGACCCTCGCCGACCTCGTCTTCTCCGACGTGCCCGGCCGCGTCGCCAAGGCGCTGCTCGACCTGTCCAACCGGTTCGGCGAGCCCAACGACGAGGGCGTCCGCGTCGCCCACGACCTCACGCAAGAGGAGCTCGCCCAGCTCGTCGGCGCCTCCCGCGAGACCGTCAACAAGGCGCTGGCCGACTTCGCGACCCGCGGCTGGGTCCGGCGCGAGGGCCGCGCCGTCGTCCTGCTGGACCTGGACCGCCTGGAGCGAAGGGCTCGCTGAGCCCGCTGAGGCGCGAGTGTCCGATAAGAAGCGGGCAGGCCACCGCGTTCCCTAGGTGTACTCGGTCATGAGGTTGGTATCAGTTCCGGTTGGCGAGAGGGAGGACCCCCGGGCTTAGTGGAGATGTCTGAAGTCTTCACAACCCGGAGGTCTTCGTGTCCCACGCGAACGCCCGCCAGAAGTCTCGCGGAGGATGCTGATCGTCGAGCGTCGCCGCCAGAGCTGGAAGCAGGCACACATCGCTGCGGCGATGGGCGTCTCGCGCAGTGCGTTCGGTGCTGGCTGCACCGGTTCGCCATCGAAGGCGAGGCCGGCACGGTCGGCCGTGGACGCATCCCCGACGGCGGCGGGTGGCGCGCCCACAGCCGCGAGAACCGCGAGAACACCCGCAGCAGGAACGATGGTGTGTCCCGCGTTCCGTGGAGCCGGATTACTGGATTCTTGTGCCACCTGACCCGGTAGGAGTGGCCTCGTGGGACGTCGTGGGTATTCTCCGGAGTTCCGGCGCAAGATGTTGGACACTTGCTCGATTCTGGCCGCAAGGTCGCCGACGGCGGAGACCGTTGCGCAGGCACGACTCGGAGATTCCAAAGTCCTCGCGATCTTCTTGATCGGAGCCTCGCCGCGGCGAGCGATCGCCAAGACGTCGTCGCCGAACTCCTTGGGTTGGGGTCTGGGCACGGGACACATCCTTCCAGCAGCACCCGCAGGCACCACAGGTCAACCACAGGTCAGATGTCACCTATCCGTGCAGCTATCCCAACTGAACCATGCGGTCATGAGCGAATCGGTGAGCCGGGTACCGAGTCGGGCGTGGCGTCGTTGCGCAGGGCGCGAGAAGTATCATGTCGAGAACGTCACTTGCGAAGACTGGCGATAGCACCAGCAAACTGCCGTCATGGAGCAGCGCGGAACCACATCCGGGCAAAAATGTCGAGAATCCACCAACCTAAAGCAAGGATCGCCGCAATGGCTAAAAGGGCCAAAAGGGCCAAAAAGAGCCGCTTTGCATTCTTCACCTTAGACTACCGTAGGACATAAAACGCTCGCCTCCTATGACCGGCTACTCAACAATCTGTTCGCCTCGAAACCTCAGCGGTGCAGGTACAAACCTGAACGGCAACCGCGTCCGAGCATCGATCCGATCGACTATTCACATAATGGCAACCGCGAACAGCTGGCGCGACCGGCCGATGCCCGGACTGAGCCCGCGACTGGGCAGACTGGCGAGCGACTCGACTAGCATCTGCTTGGACCTCATCACCTCGCGCGGGGCCCAACTTCGGCCATTGTGGTGTCCTTCGGCGCGTGGCTTGATCGATCTTGCCGGTTAATGGGACACGGCACGCTCGCCTCGCCAGCGAAGACGCGGTTCACAGCCCACAACCCGACCCTGCCTGCACCCTGGGTGCGAGTGGCCCTTCGCACCCGCTCGTACGTTATGTACTGCGACTCACACGTTGTGTACTGCGATCCGGGCCAAGCCGTCAGACGGCGGTGCGGGAGGTGGAGGAGAACTTGTTGTTGCGTGAGGAACCAGGTGCTTGAAGGCCTACTCGGGGAGGGTGACGATCAGCTCGACCTCGACCGGGGCGTCCAGCGGGAGGACCGCGACGCCGACGGCGGAGCGCGCGTGCGTGCCGGCGTCGCCGAAGATCTCACCGAGCACCGTGCTGGCACCGTTGAGCACGGCGGGCTGACCGGTGAACGACGGGTCGCTCGCGACGAACCCGGTCACCTTAACGATGCGGACATCGTCGAGAGAGCCGACGACGGAGCGCACCGCAGCGAGCGCGTTGAGCGCGCAGGTGCGGGCCAGGTCCGTGGCCGTGGCGGCGTCGACGAGACCGTCGCCCTCGCCGACCTTCCCCGTGACGGGCAGCTCGCCGCTCACGAACGGGAGCTGCCCGGCGGTGTAGACGTAGCTCCCCGAGCGGACCGCCGGCTGGTACGCCGCGACCGGTGCTGCGACGTCGGGCAGGGTGATGCCCAGCTCGGCGAGGCGGCTGTCGATGCTCATACCCGCGCTCACGCGCCGGAGGGCCGCTTGAGGTAGGCGACCAGCCCGGTGCCGTCGGGGCCGGGCACGACCTGCACGAGCTCCCAGCCGTCCGCACCCCACTGGTCCAGGATCGCCTTGGTGTTGTGGATGAGGAGGGGGATGGTCGCGTATTCCCACGTGGTAGCCATGCGGCGATGGTAGCCCGAGCGGGTGAAGCCCGACGTCCGGGACCGGCCGTTCTCCGGCCTCGACCACCGCTCCACAGGACCTGCACACGCGCGGTGCGCGGATCGGCTGGCCCCGTCGGGGTGACCCTCTAGGCTTGGAACATGGCGAACTCTGAGCCGCGCAGCATGACGCGCACGATCCCCGCGACCCAGATGGTCGCGCTCCTGCTCGCCTTCCTGCTCGCCGCCGGCGCCGGTGGCGTGCTCGCTGCGGGGTTCGTCATCCCGGCGGTCGCCGGCGCCAACGCCGCCGCCGACAGCACCATCGAGATGTACGACGACGTGCCGGCCGAGCTCGAGCCGCAGCCGTTGTCGCAGCAGTCGCGCATCTACGCGAGCAACGGCAAGCTGCTGGCCACGTTCTACTACCAGAACCGCATCGTGCTACCGCTCGAGGAGATCTCCGAGCACATGCAGCATGCGGCCATCGCCATCGAGGACGAGCGCTTCTACGAGCACAACGGCGTGGATCCCAAGGGCATCACCCGCGCGGCGGTCAACAACCTCAGCGGCTCGGACACGCAGGGCGCGTCGACGATCACGCAGCAGTACGTCAAGAACATGCTCATCGAGGCGGCGCTGCAGGACGGCGACCCCTTCGCGGTGATCGACGCGCACGAGGACACCCTCAACCGCAAGCTCCGCGAGGCGAAGATGGCCATCGCGCTCGAGAAGAAGATGTCCAAGGAGGAGATCCTCCAGGGCTACCTCAACGTGGCGCAGTACGGCAAGAACCAGATCTACGGCGTCGAGACTGCCTCCCGCTACTACTTCGACAAGTCCGCGATCGACCTGACGCCGGTCGAGGCGGCCACCATCGCCGGTGTGACGAAGGCGCCGAGCCAGTTCGACCCCACGCAGAACCCGGAGAACGCGGAGGAACGCCGCAACCTGGTCCTGCAGAACATGTGGAAGCTCGGGTACATCACCACCGAGCAGCGCGAGGAAGCACAGGAGACGCCGCTCGAGGACACCCTGAAGGTGACGCCGGTGTCGGCCGGTTGCCAATCGGCCAACGGATCGGCGTTCTTCTGCGACTACGTGATCAAGGAGATCCTCCTCGACGCGACGTACGGCGAGACGCGGGCCGACCGCAACAAGCTGCTCTACCGTGGCGGGCTCGAGATCCACACGACGCTGGACATGAAGATGCAGCGCCAGGCGTACAAGACCATCAAGAACAACATCCCGCCGGACGACCAGAGCGGCCTCGAGGCCTCCGTCGTCTCGGTCGAGCCGGGCACGGGCAAGATCAAGGCGATGGCGCAGAACGTGCCCTACACGGGGACGAAGGCCGCCGACAAGGCCTCCCGCGACACGACCGTCAACTACAACGCCGACTACATCCACGGCGCGTCCGGTGGGTTCCAGCCGGGTTCGAACTTCAAGCCGGTCGTGCTCGCCCAGTGGCTGCGCGAGGGGCACACGCTGAACGAGACCGTCACGGCCAACAAGGTGGGCCGTTGGCCCCAGAACTTCAACGCTCCCTGCACCCAGCTCACCAGCGCCAAGCCGTGGGAGCCGGCGAACGCCGAGGGCAACACGGCGGGCAACATCTCCGTGCTGCGAGCCACCTACGAGTCCGTGAACACCGCGTACGCGTCGATGGGCTACGAGATCAACCTCTGCGACCTCGCGGACAACGCCTGGGACATGGGCTTCCGGCCCACGAGCAAGCCGAACCACGGACCGCTGACGAGCGCGAAGAAGTCCGACGTCGACGTCCAGGCTCCGATGGTGCTCGGTACCCAGGAGTCCTCGCCGCTCAACATGGCCGCCATGTACGGCACCTTGGCCTCGGGCGGCACCTACTGCACGCCGGTCGCGGTCACCGAGGTGACCGGTCCGGACGGCGAGGCGTACGACGTCCCCGCGTCCAAGTGCGACAAGAATGCGCTGCCCAGCAACATCGCGAACACGGTCGTGTACGCCATGGAGCAGGTGTTCAGCGGCACCGGTACCGCGAGGGCTCTCGGCGGCCTGGCCGACGGGCGACCGGTCGCCGGCAAGACCGGTACCTCGCAGCTGGCCGCGCAGACCTGGTTCAGCGGGTTCACCCCGCAGCTCGCCACCACGGTGTGGGTCGGTTCGGTCGACAACCCGCTCGAGGACCACGCGACGGTGCCGATCACCGTCAACGGCGTGACCCACATGCCGATGTACGGCTCGCGGGTCGCCGCTCCGGCGTGGAAGGAATACATGGACGTGGCCGTCGAGGGCATGCCTGTGCAGGACTTCGGCTCGCCCGACCAGAACCTCATCGGGCAGGCGCCGGCGCCGTATGTCCCGCCGTCGACCGATGACGACGACGAAGAGTCGTCTGACTCGTCCGACGACGGCGGCGACAACAATGGCGGCGGTGGCGGCAACGGCGGCGACGACAACGGCAACGGCAACGGCGGCGGCAACGGCGGCGGCAACGGCGGCGGCAACGGCGGCGGCAACGGCAACGGGGGCGACGACTGAGCGCCCGCGGGGTGCTCGGCGGGATCGTCTCCGTCGCGGCAGCCGGGCTCGCCTACGCCCATCTGGAGACCAAGCTCTTCACCGTCCGGCACGTGACCGTTCCGGCCCTGCCGGCCGGTGAGCGCGACCTACGGGTCCTGCACGTCTCCGACCTGCACCTGACGCCCACCCAGCACCGCAAGATCGCCTGGGTGCGGTCGCTGGCGGCCCTCGAGCCGGATCTGGTCATCGACACGGGTGACAACCTGGCGCACCGTGAGGCCCTCGGTCCGCTGCTCCACGCGCTGGGGCCGCTGCTCGAGCAGGCTCCGGGCGCCTTCGTCATGGGGTCGAACGACTACTACGCGCCCAAGCCGAAGAACCCCGCCCGCTACCTGTGGACGCGGTCCGGCCCTCGCACCCGCAGCGCGCCCAACCTGCCGGCCGCCGAGCTGGCCGCGGCGATGTCCGGCGCCGGGTGGGCGGACCTGACGAACCGGCGTGACGCCGTCGTCGTCGACGGACGACGCATCGCGTTCGCGGGGGTCGACGACCCGCACCTCGGCCTCGACGACTTCCCCGCACCCAGCCCGGCGCAGGACGACGAGGGCGAGGCGCTGCTCCGGCTCGGCGTCACGCACGCCCCGTACACCCGCGTGCTCGACCAGATGTACGCCGACGGCGCGGACGCGATCATCGCCGGGCACACGCACGGCGGCCAGCTCTGCGTGCCGTTCTACGGAGCGCTGGTGACCAACTGCGACATCGACCAGCGGCGGGCCAAGGGACTCCACGGCTGGCCCGGCGCCCGCCCGGACGCGCCCGACGGCGGGGACTCCACCTGGTTGCACGTCTCGGCCGGCGCGGGCACCTCGCCGTACGCGCCGGTGCGGTTCGCGTGCCGCCCCGAGGCGACGTTGATCACGTTCACGGCGCGCTAGCGGATCCGGTTTTCGTTCCCGGGCGATCGTCGGCTATTCTGAGCAGGCTTCCGCGGACGGGCTCGTCCTGTGCTGCGGATGCAGTCCTTCGGGGTGTGGCGCAGCTTGGTAGCGCGCTTCGTTCGGGACGAAGAGGTCGCAGGTTCAAATCCTGTCACCCCGACCACCAGAAAGGCCCTCTGACCAGCGGAAACGCTGAGTGCGGAGGGCCTTTCGCATTGCCTCGACGGGACCGGTTGCGGGGATGCTTCATCACCTGCTTCATTACGGCCCGGGACTCCGGCGCGTCTGGACGGTCTGCGGCGGACCACTGGCGCGAGTTGGAGCATCCTCACCTCCCAGGCAACGAGGGCTTGATCGTCCGCGACGATCGAGCCCTCATCCCCGGATGCTCCGTCTGTCACCCGCCATCGTCCGCCTGTCGCACCTGGCCGTTCCCCGGCATCTTGAACAACGGGTCCATGTGCCACTCGGGGTTGACCACCTCCATGCCGGCGAACTCGTTCATGAACGTCGCCCCGGTGTGGATCACAGGGCGCAGCTCGTGGCGGTAGATGCGCTCTGTGGTCGAGGTGTCGGAGTGCCCGACGACGTGGGCAATCTGCTCGACGGCCGCTCCGCCAGCGGACATGAGCGACACGAACGAGTGGCGCAGCTCGCGCGGGGTCCACTCCTTGGCATCCACCGAGGGGACGAGCTTGAGCGCGGACCGGAACGCGCGACGCACGTCCGCGGCGTCGAGCGGAGTGCCGACCGACGTCGTGAACACGTGGCCGGTCTCGGCCCAGTCGGAGCCAGCCCTGGCGCGGTCTGTCTCCTGCTCTCGGCGACGCCTACCCAGAGCCTCCGATGCGACGTCGGGTAGGGCGAGGGTGCGCCGGGACTTCCTGGTCTTGGTGTCCCCGGATGTCCGCACGGAGCGCCAGACCTCGATCGCGGGTGGGCTCGAGGCGAGGTCGACGTGGTTCCACGTCAGGGCGCGCATCTCCTCGGTGCGGATGCCGACGAGCATCGACACGACGATGTACGGGTACATCCAGTGCCCTTTGGTCAGCTCAAGGACGTCCAGCGCCTGCTTCTCGGTCAGGGACTTCGACTTCCGCCCAGCACGCCCTCGTGGGGTCACGGCGAACTCGACCACGTTCCGCTCGATGAGGTCACGCGCGACGGCACGCTTGATCGCGCTGTTGAACTGCGCCTTGACGTCAGCGACCGTGCGCGTCGAGCGTGTCTTCGCCAGCTCGGCCAGCAACGCCTCGACGTGCTTGGTCGTCAGCTTCCTGAGCAGCACGTCGCCAAGCCCGTCGATGACGTGCGCGGACAAGTACGCGCGCGTCTTGACCGTACTCTCGTCGACCTGACCTTGGCCGTATCGGAGCCAGTCGTCGACCGCGTCGCGCACGGTGAGTTTCTCGGCGCCCGGCGGGACACCGTTCTCGTAGGCGCGGACGAGCCGACGCACAGAATCGATTGCCGCCGAGCGCGACTTGCCGTAGCCCGTCTTGCGGACCTCCTTGCCACGGTCGTCGTAGGCGACAACCCGGGTGGCGACCCAGCGTTGCCGCTTCTCGTTCCAGTAGACGCCACCTTCGCCGCGTGAGCGACGCGGCGGCTTCTTCGACCGCTCGGTCATGCGGCACCGTCCGAGAGGCTGTCGACGTAGTCACGCACAGCCTCGACGGGCACGAGGCGGCGGGTACCGACCTTGACGGTACGCAGGGCACCGCACCGGATCAGCTCGTAGACGACGGTCCGCCCGACGCGCAGCACCTCGGCAGCCTCCTCGACCCGGTAGAGCATCGGGGCGACCTGGCTGGCGGTGATCGGCTCATTCCTCGACATTTCTCCCCCAAGGGCGTTGTTGCCGGCACCAGCAGTGCCGGCGAGGGAACTTCCCTCACACCCTGGGAATGCCTCCCGAGGGCCGGCGGAGTAACAGGCGAACCTGAACTCTATGGGCCGACGACGAACCCGGGCAGACCCGGGTGTGTCCATGCGGTGTTACTCCGCGGCCGTCGGACAGGCATTCCTCTGGCGAGGGGCACCCGCCTCTCGACACCCGCCACGACCGGAGGGATCCAGGGCTATGAGGACCCAGACCAACAGGGGCTTGCCGTTCGCGCGCCGTTGCGACTCGTGCGACGCCGCCGTCGTCGGGACCATCACCTTCATCGCCGTCGACGGCGAGCACCGGTACGCCGTCTGCCTCGACTGCGCCACCGACGCGCTCACCCACCCCGCCAGGCACGCTCGTCTGCGCTTCACCGTCGCCCGCACCGGCGCCGTGGTCACCCGAGGCGTGATCGGCGGTGCCGCATGACCACGCCCACCTTCGCTACGACAGATGTCGGGCGGTTCGATCCGTCCGACCCGGTGCGTTCCCGCAGGTCACAGCCCTGCCGGACGCTTCGGACTGTTGGCGTGTGCGCGCACAGGCGCGATGACCGGAACGGGGCCGAACATGGGACCCCGTCGTCGGCTTGCGGTATCGTCGCCGATCGGCTGATATGCGGACATGACGCTACCGGCCGACAGCCACGTGCACAGCGAGTGGTCCTGGGACACCGGCGGCCCGACCTCGCAGGCCGCCGGACGTATGCGGGCCACGTGTGAGCACGCCGTGCGGATCGGGCTCGGCGCGATCTACTTCACCGAGCACCTCGACATTCCCGACACGTGGCGGGCTGAGCCCGAGGACCTGATGGCATACCAGCAGGACTTCCTCAACGCTGCGGGCCGCGTCGACTTCGCACCCTTCGACGCGGCGGGCTACCTGGACGCGGTCGACCGCATGCGGCACGAGTTTCCTGACCTGCACATCCACACGGGGGTCGAGTTCGGCCAGCCCCATCTGATGGGTCGTCGCGCGGCCCAGGTCGTTGACCTGGACCTCATCGATCGCGTGCTCGGCTCGCTCCACACGCTCGATCTGGGCGACGGTCCGGCCGAACCCCACACGCTGTACCGAGACCACGACCCGGGCGACGTCCTGCACGCCTACCTCGCCCAGGTGCGCGTCACGGTCGCGGGATCCGACGCCTTCGAGGTCTTCACGCACATCGACTACGCGGTGCGCACGTGGCCCGTCGCCACCGCCGGACCGTTCGATCCACGCGCGTTCGAGGACGGCTTTCGCGCGGCGCTGCAGTCAATCGCCGACGGCGGCCGCGCGCTTGAGATGAACACCCGCCGGCTCTGGCCGTGGATCCCCGAGTGGTGGGCCGATGCCGGCGGCACGGCGGTGACCTTCGGCAGCGACGCCCACACGCCCGACGCCATCGCGTCGAACTTCCCCGAGGCCACGGCGATGCTCGAACACTTCGGCTTCCGACCCGGCCGCACCCTGGAGGAGTTCTGGACTCGCTAGCGTGGTCTCTAGGGCCTGTTTCAGAACGACCGTGATGCCGGATTTGGCATGATTCGTCGTCGTGGGTCGAGGAGATCTGTCTGACGAGCAGTGGGTGGTGTTGGAGCCGTTGCTGCCGGTCGCGGGGTGCGGCCGCCCCGCCGGTTGTCGTCGATTGCAGATCGACGGGATCCGGCATCGGGTGCGCACGGGTTGCCCGTGGCGGGATCTGCCCGATCGGTTCGGGCCGTGGCAGACGATCTACGGGCTGTTCCGTCGCTGGCAGCGCGACGGGACCTGGACCCGGTTGCTGGACGCGCTGCGCACGCGCGCGGACGGGGCAGGACGGATCACGTGGGAGCTGAACGTGGACTCCACGGTGTGCCGGGCTCACCAGCACGCGGCTGGAGCCCGTCGATCCGGTGGTGAGCAGAAGGAGCCGCCGGGAGGCGTGAGGGTGGAGCCGGCCGACCACGGGCTGGGTCGTTCGCGTGGCGGGTGGACGTCGAAGATCCATGCCGCGGCCGAGCAGGGGCAGAAGTTGATGGCGGTCGTCGTCACGCCGGGCCAGTTCGGCGACAGTCCGCAGTTCCAGGTCGTGCTGGACCGGGTGCGGGTCGCCCGGCCGGGCGGCCTTGGTCGACCTCGGACCACGCCGGACCGGGTCCGGGCGGACAAGGCCTACGCGTCCCGGGCGCACCGGGGCTACCTGCGTCGGCGCGGCATCAAGACGACGATCCCGGAGAAGTCCGACCACGCCGCGCACCGGCTCGCGCGCGGGCGCCACGGCGGGCGTCCACCGAAGACCGACTGGGTCGACTACAAGGCGCGGCACGCGGTGGAGTGCATGTTCGCCCGGCTCAAACGATGGCGGGCGGTGGCTACCCGCTACGACAAGCTCGCCGTGCGCTTCGAGGCGACCGTCCAGATCGCCGCGATGGACGACTGGCTGCGCCCGACCAGCTGACCGCTCGACCAGCTGACTTCGCCATCGGCGACCCACATCATCACCCCCGCACGATGGCAGCGGTTGATACCTGTTGACCCCTCTCGTTGCCGGTGTTGCGTCCTGGCTGCTGGAATCGATGCTCGTGGCGGCTTACGTAGTGGACACCGAGGACGGGCAGTACTTCATCGAGCCCGACCAGACCACGATCTGCGACCTGATCACCGGGCTCAGCCCCAGCAACTCGTTCCTGGTGGTCCTGCCCGATACCGACGCCCCGACCTGGCACGCATCCGTCACCCGCCAGGGCGCCGGCTATCTCGTCGAACACCGTGACGAGAACGGGCGTGACACCAAGACCACGGCCACGGACCCCACCCAGATCACGACCGGCCTCATCGCCTGGCTCCAGCAACGCCCCTGACCAGTACTTCTGAAACAGGCCCTAGCAGCGAGAACTCGCCGCCATGATCTGCTCTACGGGCGCCGAGCCGCGGCAGGGCAGCTCAACGGCCGCACCGTGCGCAGGACTCCTCGAGCCGGTCAAGCGCGGCGGCGTGCACTGGCATCGAACCACGCCGCCACACGCGCAGATTCATCCGCGGGGACCGGGCTGCATCCCCGATCGGAAATCCGCGAGCTGTTCTTGCCTACGCCGCGACCGCGGCACGAGTGCCCGTTGTCGAGATCCACACGAGCAGGTCGGACGCGGCCTCACGGCGGGCCGCCTCAGTACGGCCGAAGTGCTCGATCAGGCCCGAAGCGACGAGGGCGGCGTCGTCGATGGGCTGGTCGAACGCGGTGCGTTGCTCGACCCACCACCTCGTCAGGGTCGACGTCGCCTCGACGAGAGTCGCGAACAGGCCGAGATCGACTGCATCGGGCGGGCGCAGCGCCTGGCCTGCTTCGAGGCGTGCCAGGGCCCAGGGCCGCCAGTCGACGCGGCATCGACGCACGATGGCTCGGGTCGACGGCACACGCCCTGCGGCCACCGCCTCGAGCGCCGCGGCGACGTCGGCGCGCAGGTGCGGCGAGTGGTTACGTTGGATGGCAGCAGTGATCGTCGCCCACGCCACGTCTCCGAGGCGGGACTCGACGAGTAGCCGCAGCTCGGCGAGTGTGTCAAGACGCGGATCGACCACGGTGGGTTCGCCGGTGCCGTCCAGGAGCGGGACGAACTCGCTCCTGTGCACGCGGGTCGCGTAGGCCTTCTTCACGCGTCGGGCGACGATGTTGCGGGCGACGGCGAACGTCCAGCGCCGCTGGTCCTCGTCACACAGGGTGGTCCATTGATCGCGCTTCGTCCACAGGATCTCGACGACGTCGCCGACGACCTCGCTCGTGGCACTGGCGAGGTCGCCGAGCTCGTCGCGCACGACGGCGGTGGATCCGGCGGTGCGAAGGCGCCGGTGCACGTAGCTCTCGACGTCGGCAGCCAGGCCGAGCACGCGGGCACCAACCTCGTCATCGCACATCGAAGCCGCCACGGCGGCAGGTGGAGCGTAGGTCAGTGTCGTCATGTCTCGGCCTCCTTGCGGTGTGCCAACTGCGATCGCAGGTCTCGTAGCCATCTCCGCCCGGTCGCCTCCGAGCCGGCGAACCCCGCTTCGACGGCCATCCGTCCGGTCGGGCGGACCCCCGCCTTCTCCTGGGCAGCCACCCACGCAGCGAAACCGTCAGCCTTCTCGGCGGCCTGCTCGACCTGGGCCTGCTCAACATCGATGCCCGACGGCTCCGCCGCCGGGGCGACCAGGGCGCCCGAGCGCGCCACGCTTGTGTCGGCGCCGGCGGCGATCTGCCCCCGCGCGGGAACGTTCGACTCCTCGGTTTGCGCGGAGACGGTGACCGCGACCGGTTCGGCGGCGGGCTCGTGGTCGCGTTCCTCGCCGCGCCGTACGGCGATCAACACGAGCATGTGCGTGGTCAGCAGCAGCGACAGCGACGGCACCGAAGAGAACAATGATGCGACCGGACGGGAGAGCTCCATGTCCCCGACGGGAACCGGTTCGGCATGCAGGAAGTTGCCGGTCCACGAAGCGGCCGCGAACACGACCAGCAGCACCCAGGCGTACCAGGTGCCAGCCGCGCCGCGGGCGCGGAACCGGAACGCCGCCCACGTGCCGAAAAGGATGACGGTGTCGATCGTCAACGGGAACATCCACGCCAGCCGCGGGGTGATGCCCGACGCGACGCCGACCGCGCGCAGTGCGTTGAACGACAGCGTGAACGCCATGACCGCCGCGACCGTGCACAGCAGCACGCCCGGCCACAACGCCCCCGCCAGGGGCCGGCGCCCGCTCACCGCGCCGACCCCGACCTGGAAGTAGACGAGCCTCCGGCGGCCGGCTCGCGAAGGCCGAGATCGATGGCGATCCGCTCGAGGTCGGCGATGGCCTCACCCACGGCATCCGCCGCAACGGCGCGTACCTGCTCACGGTAGACGCCGTCGGTGACCCACTCGTCGGCGCCCACGATGTGCTCGGCGAAGGTGCGCGCCGCGGTGCGCAGCGTCGATGCCTTGAGCTCGGCATGCTCGAGGAGGACCTCGGCCCTGGACCGCCGAGACGCTGGCTCTGCTGGCACGAGGTCGACGACGGCGCCGCCCGTACCACGCGCCGTGACAGGTGGGCTGGCCGGCAGGCGACCGGCCGCGACCAGGGCTCGCTTGTGGTCCGAGACGGTCGCCTGACCGATCCCCAAGGACACGGCGATCTGTCGCTGCTTGAGTCCAGCGGCGAGCAGCGCGCGGATCTGCTCACGCAGTTCGGTCGAGGCCATCGAGTACTCCCTGGAGCCGTCGCATGCGTACACCAGGGGAATGCCTCGAACACCGGCCCGGAGTAACAGTCGAGTTCGAATCCCCTCCCATCCCGGCATCGCGAGATCGGACCCGCGCCCGTGCGCGGAGTCGGCACCGCCCGCGATCCGCATGAGCACCACGAGCAGTCGCCGGATCGCCGCCGCCAACGACCCTCATCGCAGCGAGTCGGCTTGTGGGTGCCCCGGGACCCGCGTCCTCACATGGAAGGATTGACGCATGGCAGCGACCATCGCTGGCCCAGGGTGGGTCGACCATTCGTATGACCCGACGCCTGGTCAGTACAACCTGGCGGCCGAGAGGTATCTGAACGCGTCCGCCGGCAAGTACCTACCGACGGTGACGACGCAGACGACAGTGGCTCGGTACTTCGTTCTACATGGGCTCGTCGCCGACGAGCGCGTGGCACGAGACCTGAACGACCTCGAGCATCGCGACCTGCTCAAGCGCGTTGAGGTCGCATTCGCTGCGGTCTCGATGGCACACCGAGAGAACGCGCCGGCCGAGCACGGCGACAGGTCCCCTCACGGTGTCAACGGACTCACCCGCCTCCTTGAAGAGGCCGGAGCGATCGTCATCGAGGCTGGGACCGCGACGTACGCCAAGGCACCGTGGGGATTCTGGGGCCAGTACTACGGCGCAGAACGCGCGCTCGAGGTGACCGGCGCATCGGGCGGCTATGGTCCAGGCGCTGCGTTCACTCGTGAAGCGGTCAGAGCGCTTGAGCCGCTGCTTGACCTGGCCGCTTCTGACGAGCCCCTCACGGCGAAGTCCCTAGCACCCTACGCGGGCGCCTGCCTGTGCCGGATGTCCTCCGCGGCAGACGGCGAGTGGCTCGCCCGCTTGCTAGCCGGAAAGGGGCCGGCGCCGAGCGCAGCTCACCGTACAACGCGAGCAACGTTGCGCCTCCTCGCGCGCGCCATGGCCCTGGACAGTGTGAAGAACATCAACGACTTCGACGACATTGTCCTCTTCGACCCAACAGCGTCGGAGGACTCCGAGGAGGGCGAGTTCTGGGAGGTATGGCGGGGTCTCCGATTCCGGGCGCAGTCCGTCGGAGCATGGTTGTACCTCTGGTCGCACCTGCTGTCCCTCCTGGGCGACAACGGTGGAGCGCTACCCCAGGAGGTCCTGGCCGACTACCTTGCCGACCAAGTCGGCACGGGCACGGTGCGAGAGTTCGTGTCCTCCCTCCCGCCAATCGCCGACGGCGCGGGAGTTGCGCTGCCAGCTGAGCGAACGGTGAACAGCCTGTCGGCGCCCGAGAAATGGATTGCCGTACTGGCGCTCGGCGCTGCGCGTCTCAAGGCGGCCGACGAGGACGGAGACCGCCTCCGTCTCGGGCTGGTCGGAGAGGAGATCGGTCCCGCTGGAAGACGCACAGCGCGGGAGGAGCTCTCTCCTCGCTGGGTCTCCACGACCTTGGGCTCTTGGATGGACCGCTCCTTGCAGGACTTCACTCGTTACCTGGCCCACACGATGGTCCGACGAGCCCACCGCCTGACCCTGGCTAAGGCGTTCTGGCGTTCCGGCAGGCTGGTCCTTCCTGGGCGGATCAAGGTGCAGGACGGCCTGGTCATCAAGTTGTGGGATGACAACGGCTGGGTTCCAACGATGCGTCTGCCGAACCTGTTGACGATCGGACAGCAGGTAGGGCTCTTCGAAAGGTCCGACGACGGCGTGTGGAAGGTGGGGCCCTATGGCGGACTCCTCGACTGAACCCCCACGGGTTGACTCTCTTGCCGCCCGCCTACAGGCGATCGACACCGCCGAGTTCCCTTTTCGGGAGGCGCTGTTCACCACGTTCAACTTTGACCCGAGGTACTTCGAGTCTCGCGTTCTTGGGTCTGTCCGCGCCACGGGCGCTGCCGTGACGGTGCTGTGTGATGGTTCTGTGTTCGACCCGGACCTGCGCGCGATGCGCAGTGCTGGTCGCGCCTATCACGTTGGAGTTGCTGCGCTCGATGCGGCCTTCCACCCCAAGGTCAACGTTCTCGTAGGAACCGATCGAACTCTCGTGAGCATCGGGTCCGGGAACCTCACAACCGGCGGTTGGCTCACCAATGAAGAACTCGCCACGATCATCGACATCGACCGTGGAGGGGAAGTCCCTCGAGTCATAGCCGATGTCGCAGGTTGGCTCCGATCCCTGCTCACAGTCGAGGACCGCCTCGTGCTCGGCCAGGCATCCCGGGATGCAATATCACGAGTAGCGGACGGTCTGGAGCCGTTCATCGGCGGTGGCATCAACGAGGACCTCGGTCCGCGACTGGTCGATACATCGACCGGAGCGATCCTCGACCAACTCCCTGGGGGCCCGGCCGACGAGCTCCTGCTGCAAGCGCCCTTCCATGACCCCGACGGCATCGCTCTTGATCGACTGCTGGCGAGGTACCGGCCGCGTCGGGTCACGATCGCAGTCCAGCCGGGCCTTACCTTCGTCATCCCCCCGGTGCTCAGCCGCATCGCCCTAGAACATGGGGCCGAGCTGCGGTGGCAGGAAGCGAGTGGACCGGGGGCCGGCAGCGGAGTAAGCGTGCGCTATCAGCACGGCAAGTTGATCGAGGCGGTGGGAGCAGGTGAGCGGTGGGCGCTCACGGGTTCGCCGAACCTCACAGCGGCAGCCCTGACGCGATCTCTCTCAGACGGCGGGAACTGCGAGGTCGGGCTCGTCCAGGTCATCCCGACGTCCATGTTCCGTGGCAGCGGCCCTACGCTCGAGAGCAGCTCGATTCCCGAACGTCGGCTCGAGATCGCATCGCCCCCAAGCGTCGGTGGAGCACCTCTCCCCGCGCTGGTTGGGGTCACCCTTGTCGACGGCAAGATCCGCGTTGAACTCAGCAGGCCCACATCCGTCAACCTTGAAGTGCTCGTTAGCGACTACGGCAACGACCCTGAGGCCCGACGTCGACTTGGCACCATCCCGGTTGGCACCTCGGTGCTTGACCTATTCGACGAGCACGGGACCGAGCCGGGGTCGCGGGTGTTCATCGGCGCCACTGTCGACGGCGTTCTCAAAGTCGGGAGCCCGCTGCCGATGCTCTCACCTGGTGATGCCCTGCGTCGCCAGTCCCCGTCGTCCCGTGAGGCGCGGAACACGTATGAGTCGGCTGATGACGTTCTCGCTTCTCAGTCCGACCTCGACGCGTACCTGAGACTCGCGGAACGCGTAAGAACTGAACAGGCGCCCGCTCTGCCGGTGCCCCGCTCTGGCACAGCCCGGGCTGTGCGCAAACCTCAGAAGCGCGACGAAGCTGGGCATAGTCCGCTCTTCACCGGGAGCCTCCACGACTACCTCGAACGGGCGTCGCGACGACTTGGCGCTGCCGTTCTCGGTGGACCGACCGGCAATCTTCCGCTGCCCGGATCGTTGGTGCGGACGCTCGTGCCTCAGTGGGCAGACATCGTGTCCGAGGCGGATGGGGACCCCGCGGACGCACGAACCGCGGTCGAGCCGGAGGACGAGCCCGACGCCGTCGACGACCCAACACCCGTCGTGTCGCTGGAGGCTGCTCATTCCTCGTACACCGCCGAGCAGCGCAGGCACTGGCGCAGGAGCTTCGAGCAGCTGGTTAAAGCTATCGAGCAGCCGTCGCTTCCGGAGATCGACCGCGGCACCTACACGGTGCTCCTCCTACTCGGCTCGCGCTTCCGCGTGTGGGATGACGACCCACCAAAGCGTCCAGAACTCGTCGCTCGAGCCCTCTCGTCAATCGTCGAGAATCCCGTCCGAGACGAGCTCTTGCCGAGGATCGCGGCCGTGGCTGCTCTGTGCGTGCACAGCCTCCGGACCGAAGGGCTCGACCCCCGCGTCGGGACAGGCCTCATGGCCCACGAGGCACTCGAGTCCTCCCGACCACTCTTGACATATGTGACCGAAGACGACCTGACGGCTGTTGTCAACGCTCACTTTGGCCGCTCCGAGCGTCCACCGCAGCCCGACGAGGTGCTGGACATCGTTCGCCAGGAGCTCGATGACAACCCCTGGGAGCGATACGCAGAGAGCATTCAGGCTGCTCACCCCTCTTGGGACGTCGTGCTCGTCGAGGACGGTCGCATCCGTATCCAAGCCAGCAGCGGCGCGCAGTTCACGATCGCGGCCGCAGCGCTCTCCCTCCTGCCGCGTGACCTGACCGTCGCGATCGCTGTGGCCGCTGGCAGGGATCGTCGGGAGCACCTCTTCGCGCAGCACGACTGGCAGCTCGCAATCCAAGAAAGGCAAGGGGCACGCCTGGTGTGGAAGACCTACCAGCTAAGCCAGCTCGTGTCCCCCTCAGGTATCGCCGCCAGCACCGATACACGGGTGAAGGCCCAGATCGACCCCCCGATCGCATGGCGCACGACGTCAGAGACGGCTCGAAATATCCTCGACGCCGCCAAGGTCGCGTACGACTAGGTCCGCCAAAGTTGAAGCACAGGACCGATCAGACGATCAGCGACTGTCGACGGCGACAGCGACAGCGACGATAGCCCTCTTAAGGCCGAACCCCGGCCCTCCGAAGCCCCAAGACCGCCGACGCCAGAGTCAGTGACGCGCCTCTTGCACCCGTGTAGATCGGCGCCCTGACGGGCTGACCGATATCGCCCGCCCGGTTGGGCGGACGGGCGCGATGTGCGGGACATGGAGACGACCTCCGGCCCTGCCCGGTTGTGCGGCAACCCGACCTGCCGGTCGCCGATCCCTGCTTCCCGCCGGTCGAACGCGAAGTACTGCTCGCCCGCCTGCGCGAGCGTCGTGTCGACGCGCAACCATGAGGCCCGACGACGCGGGCAGGCCGAGTGGACGCCGAGCGTCCCGGAGGAGCGCGCGTGCGCGCGCCCGGGCTGCAGCGACACGGTCAGCGTCGAGCGCGCCCGGCACGGTGGCCGGTACTGCTCCGACCGGTGCGCGCGGGCCGCTCGCCGTGAGCGGTCGGCCGCGCACGCCAAGCGGTCACGGGCGCTCACCCGCCGACGCGCTGCGGCACGCCGTGATCGCGCGCTCGCTTCCAGGCTCGAGACGCTCAGCCAGGACGCGACCGCGCGCATCCGTGAGCTCGAGGCGGGCGAGGCCGCGATCGCCCGGCAGCTCGCCGATGTCGAGGAGACCGCGGTCGGGCACGAGCAGAACGCGCAGCAGCTGGCTCGCTGGCTGTGGCACCTGGCCGCCGTCTACGGCGATCGCCTCGTTGTCGACGAGCGCGTCCAGACGCTGCTGCGCCACTACCTGCCCGAGCTCGCCGGCCCCACCGGCGACCACCAGCACGCCGACGACGCCGGAGCCCCGCCCTCGGCACCACGCTCCGGGGGCTGGTGATCGCGGTGACGATGAACCTGACGAAGATCACGGCGGTCGCGGGTGTCGCCTACCTGCTGAAGTCGGTCGTCACGGGTGACGCCGCCGAGCCTGCCGCGTCCGGTGCGGTCGGGTACTACACCCGCCCGGGCACGCCCGCGGGCATCTGGGTCGGCTCGGCCGTTCCCGGACTGGGGCTCGCCGTCGGCGACGAGGCGACCCGCGAACAGGCCGAGCGGGTGTTCTCCCGGTTCGCCCATCCGGTGACCGGGACCCCGTTGGGTACCCCGCCGCGTCAGTTGCACGCGGCTCGCGCGCAGGAGTCGCCCGAGCAGGTCTCGGGGTTCGACCTGACGTTCAGCATCCCTAAGTCGGTGAGCGTCATCTGGGGCGTCGCCGACCGTGAGACGCAAGCGGCGATCATGAGCGCTCACCGCAAGGCGATCGGCCGCACGCTCGACTGGTTCGAGACCGAGGTCGCGTCCACCCGCTCGGGGCGCGCGGGAGCGACAACGGCGGGCGTGCGCGGAGTGATCGCGATCGCCTACGACCACTTCGAGACCCGCGACGGCGACCCGCACCTGCACACGCACGTCGCGCTCGCCAACCGCGTGCGCCGCTCGTTCGATGGCAAGTGGCTCACCCTCGACGGGCGCACCGTGTACCGGTCGGCGGTCGCGATGAGCGAGCTGCACGAGAACGCGCTGCTCGACCTGCTCCATGAGCGCTTGGGCATGTCGTTCGTCGAGCGTGAGCGGCCCGATGCGCGCTCGGCCCGTTCGGTTGTGGCGGACGTGGCCGGGTTCCCGCCCGACCTCGTTGACCGGTTCTCCTCCCGTCGGTTCGCCCTACGGCAGCGTCGCGACACACTCGAGCGCCAGTGGCTGGCCGATCACCCCGACCTCGACGCCGTCCCCTCACCGGTCAAGGCGGCCCTCGACGCGCAGGCCTGGCGCGAGACCCGCAAACCGAAAGACGCTCTCGCCGCACCGCTGTCCGGGCTCACGCGCCGATGGCGCGACCAGCTGCGCCATCTGGGCCATGACGCCCGCGACCTGGTCGCCCGTGTGCTCGGCCACGAGCGCGCACCCGCCGCCGCCGGGCGGATCCGCGGCGACGTCGTCGAGCAGATGGCGCGCCTGGCGATCGCGCACCACCTCACCGACAACCCGGGCGTCGACCGCGAGCACCTGGCCCGCGTCACCGACGCCGACGTCGAGACCTGGCTCGAGGATCACGACGACGGCGCCACCCGGGACGCGCTCGCCCACGCCGTCCACGACACCCTCGCGCGCCGTCGGGCAACGTGGTCGCGGTTCAACGCCCGCGCCGAGGTCGAACGCCTCACCCGCCTCGTCCGCTTCCGCCCCGACCAGCGCCAAGAGGTCATCGACGACATTACCGGGGCCGCGCTCGCCCTGTGCGTGCCGATCACCCCGCACCGCTACGAGCTCCCCGACCTTGCCACCGCCGACCCGCGCCTGGCCTACGGCGGCCACACGGTGTTCGACAACCCCAACCTGCGGCTGTTCACCGCTCAAGAGGTCCTCGACGCCGAAGCCTTCCTCGACTCCCTCACCGACCTCGACGGCGCCCACGTGCCGCTCGACGGCGTCGAGACCGCACTCGCCGCCTGGCAGGGACAAGCCTTGGCCGACGACCAGGCCGCAGCCGTCCGGCACCTGGCCGGTGACCCGCACGCGCTCACGGCGCTGGTCGGCCCGGCCGGTTCGGGCAAGACCACGACCATGCGCGCACTTCACGACGTCTGGACCGCCGCCCACGGCACCGGGTCGGTGATGGGCGTCGCCCCGTCTGCGCGCGCCGCCCACGAACTGTCGGCCTCGGTCGGGATCGACGCCCACACCCTGGCCATGCTGCTCGCCCGCAATTCCCCCGACGCGCGTGCCCGGCGCGCCGCACGCCGCAACGACATCACCGCCGCGCTCAACTCCGCTCACCCGCGCCGTCGTGCAGCCGCGGCACGCGGCCTCGCCGCCCTGGACGCTGAGGAAGCCTCATTCACGTTACGGCCCGGCACCCTCGTCGTCGTCGACGAAGCCTCGATGTGCTCGACCCACGACCTCGCCGCGCTCGGGCGCCTGGCCGTAGCCGCAGGGGCGAAGGTCGCGCTGGTCGGGGACCCCGCCCAGCTCGACTCCATCGACGCCGGAGGGATGCTCGGCTGGCTCGACCGCCAAGGCAAAACCGCCCACCTGTCCTCGCTGTTCCGGTTCGACGCCCCCTGGGAGGCAGCCGCCTCACTGCGCCTGCGCGACGGCGACGCCGCCGTCCTGTTCCCCACCGACGGCGGTCCGCCGTCATACGCCGACGCCGGCCGCATCCGCGACGGGGAATCCACCGGCATGCTCGACGCCGCCTACGACGCCGTCCGCACCGCCCAACGCGCCGGGCGCACCGCCGTCCTGGTCGCTGCCACCAACGACCACGTCGCCGACCTGAACCTGCGCACCACCCTCGACCGCCGCCAGGCCGGCGAGGTCGACACCACCCGGGTCGTCACGCTCCGAGCCGGGCAGGACGCCGGGGTCGGCGACCTGCTCTACGCCCGCCTCAACGACTACCGCACCCTGCGCGACGATTCGGGCGTCGCCATCCACAACGGCGACCTGCTGCGCATCACCGCCATCGACGACCACGGCTCCGCGACCTGCCGGCGCGTCGACACCGGCGCGCGCATCACGCTCCCGCCCGTATACCTCGCCCGCCACTGCGACCTCGGGTACGCCCTGACCGCACACCGCGCCCAGGGCATCACGGTCGACGAGGCACACCTGTTCGTGCCCTACGGCGCCCGGATGACCCGCGAACTGCTCTACGTCGCGATGACCCGCGGCCGGGCGAACAACACGGCGTGGGTCGGGCTGCCCGACACCGCAGACCTCGCTCACGAGAACCGCTCAGCCTTCGAGACCGGCGACGACGGCGTCCCGCGCCTGGCGATGCCGACCGGCGCGTCGATCCTCGCCCGAGCGCTGGCCGCCGTCGGCGCCGAGCAGACCGCCCACGAGCAGCGCGACGCCGAGGTCGCGGCGCACAGCAACCTCGGGCGCCTGGTCGCCGAGCACGAGACCCTCGCCTCCCACGCCGAGGCACCCCGCCTCGCCGCCCACCTCGCCCGACTCCACGCCGAGATCGACTTCACCACCTCCCCCGCCTGGGACGCCCTCGTCTCCACCTTCCGGCACGCCCACGCCGTCAACCCTGACCGCGCCCTGCGCCTGCTGCGCATCCCACCCAGCCGCGGTGCCCGCACGGCGTTCCAGGGAACGCTCGACCTGTGGGACGCGGGCACCGAAGAAGCCCCACTCGACACAGGCGGCGACCCTGCGGGCCGCGTCGACCCGGCCGCGATCATGCAGTGGCGCCTGGCAGGCGCCCTGGTCGACCCCGCCCCGGTCGCTGCCGATGATCCGGCCTACGTCGACGGCCTCGTCGTGCGAATCCGGGCCGACGACGCCCCGCTGGCGGACCTCGCACGCCAGTGCGAAGCGTTGATCTCGGGGCGCGTCGCCGACCTCGCGCGCCGGCTCGACGACGACCCACCGCCCTGGACGCTTGATGCCCCGCCAGCCCCCGACCCCGACGCCGCGCCAGAGCTGCGCGACGCATGGCGCCAGGCGATGCTCGCCGTCGCGATCTACCGCGACACCTGGCAGGTCACCGCGCCCACACTGCTCGGCCCCGTACCCGTGGGCGACCGACGCCGGTTGCGGCACTTCGAGCAGACCCGCGACCAGCTCGCCCACTGGCGCGACGGCGACCCCCGACCCGGACCCGACCTCTCCCGGCCCATCGAGACCGACCCCTACGCCGACATCGACTTCGAGGCACTCGACCCCGGCGACCACGACCTCGAGGTTCCCCGGGGCGCACGGTTCATCGACGAGACCGCTGAACCGCCGTCGGACCCTGAGACCTGGCCGCACGACGCCGACCACTCGCCTTCACGGACGGCGCCCTTGTGGCGCGACGACGTCCGCCAGCCCCGCCCGGCCACGGGCGACCGGATCGCCGCAACCAACGCCGCTGCCTGGGACTACTGGCGGACCTGCGCCGCCGCTCCGTCATCCTGGGTCCCCGCCTACTTGACCGACCGTGGCCTCAGCGGCGTCGTCCCCCTCGCGCACGCCCCCGCCGGGTGGACTACGACGATCGACCACCTGCGCGGCGCCGGGTTCACCGACGACGACCTCCTCGACGCCGGTCTCGCGACCCGCGCACGTACAGGACGGCTCATCGACCGGTTCCGCGACCGCCTGCCCATGCCCGTCTACGACGACGCGGGGCGCATCGCCGGGTTCACCGCCCGCGCCAACCCCGCCGAAACCGCCGCCCGGCCGGACACCCCGAAGTACCTCAACACCCCCGCCACCGCGGCCTACGACAAGAGCCGCCTGCTCTACGGCCTCACGCCCGAAGCCGGGCAACGCCTCGCCAGCGGCGCCACACCGGTCCTCGTCGAAGGCCCCATGGACGCAGCCGCTGTCGATGCCATCGGCCGCGGCGACCTCGTCCCACTGGCTACCTGTGGCACCGCCGTCACCGCGGACCACCTTGCCGCCATCGCCCGCGACGCCGGGGACCTCGACGGTCTGGTTGTCTCCTTCGATGCCGACGCCGCCGGACAGGCAGCGGCCGCTCGAATGTGGTCGCTGCTCGGGCCCAACTCAGCGGGACCCGTACGCCAAGCGATGTGGTCAGGGGCGAAGGACCCGGGCGAGCTCGTCCAGTTCGGCAAGATCGAAACTCTTGCCCAATCTCTTGCCCACCCGCGCCCCCTCGCCCTCGCCGTGGTCGACCACCTCGCGGCGTCAGCCATCGCACCGGAGACCGTCGAGGGGCGCGTCTTCCTGCTGCGTGCGGTGGCGACCGAGGTCGCCCCCACGCTCAACACTGAGGCGATCACGGCGGCCAAGGACGCCCTCGTCGACCGCTTCGGTCCGAACAGCCCCATCGACCACACGATCATCGACGACGAGTTCGTCGACGCGCTCCAGACGCTCGGTCGAACCGAGCCGAACCTGCCTGCGGCGGTCTCGAGCCATCCGGCACCAGCATCAGAGCCACTTCTGAGGTAGCCGCACAAGTACCGAGCCAGATGACCCGCGCGACCTCTCGAGTTCGCGACCTCGCAGCAGGCCATTGATACCGGACAGCAGCAAGTCGACCGCCGCGCATTCGATCCCCTCCCACTCGACTGTCGACCCCGTAGCCTGGCGACATGGCGATGATGACGCCGGCGGCTGCCCGCACCTACTGGCTGGTACTTCTCGACAACGCGTCGCGACTCGTCGTCGAGGCCGACGCCCTGATCCCCTCCCCGCGTGCTCAGTCGCTCGTTGTCCTTGCGCAAGAGGAAGTCGGCAAGGGGGTCTGGGTCTACAAGACCTTCTGGAGCGCTTGGAGCAACGGCGACGAGACGCCGAGCGAAGTGCCTGAACTGCGCAAGCAAGGGCTGCATCACGTCCCGAAGCTGGCGGAGGCGAGCGGCTTCTTGATCCCGCTGGTCGAGTTCCCGGGCAGTCCGAATCCTGTGGAAGTCGAGTTCGTAAAGGCTCACGATCCCGAGTGGCTCCTCGCCCACCTAACGGGGATTGCCCAGGAGGACAACCAGGCGAAAAAGAAGGGCTTCTATGTCGACCTCGAAGAAGACGGCTCGTTCACGGTGCCCCACGAGATCAACAGGCCAGACCTGAGGGGCCAGGTCTGGATGGTCGCTGACATGATCAAGTGGTTTCTCACAGAGGATGCGCTAAGAGCCAGCGTGGTGGGCGGGCCGATCCCCGCGATCACAGAGATGGAGGCCCGGCTCGAAGGCGTCTTGGCGCGCGGCCCGGACGAGTAGGTGCGAAGGCGCTCAGTGTCGAACAGCCCAACGGCGGTGGTGAGGATCCACATCAGGAATGCGCGGACGCGGCGGCGGAGTCGAGGCGCCGGTGAACGAGGGAGAGCGTTCCGAGGACGTCCAGAGCGTCGTGCTCGGACATGGTCCAGTGCAGGCGCGGCTCGTGTGCTGCGGGGTTACGGAAGGCAGCGAACAGCCCCTTGGCGAGCAGTGCGACGCCGCGCTGCTCGTTGCGTTGGGTCGCAGTGTGTCCGGGGTTTATCAGCACCCGCGGCGACCGGCCTTCCATGACGGCCTCCACCAGCTTCGGTCCGTCGAGGTCCTCCCCCGTCATCTGACGTAGTCGACTGCCCAGGCCCTTGATCGCCTCGAACACGGCCTCGTAGTAGTCCGCGCGGACCAGTTCAGGCCGGCAATATGTCAGGACCTCGGCGTGGGCGCCGCGTTGGGTGAGCAGCGCGCGCAGCCGGGTGGTGCGGGCTGCTGCTTCGACGTCTGTGCTGGTCCGGTTTGTGCGCGCGAGCTTGCCGTCGTCGCGGACCCGTAGCCCGACCAGAGACAGGTGCTGGTTGATCTCGTCCCGGGCCACCGCGGCTTGATGGACCCGGCTCAGCGTTCGGTGTGGGCTCATCGCCGCGGCGACGAGATTGACGACCGGCTGTCCGTTCTGACGGCGCGCCTGCTGGTTGGCGGCGGCGTGCGCGATCCGACGCCACTTGGTGAAGCTGACCCCGGGGTCGTCCCGCAGGCCTGCCTCGGCGAGCAGGATCGTCAGTTCGGAACCGGTGTAGAGGTCACCCACCGCGCGTGCGACGCTCTCGATCGTTGCCAGCGGGAAGGACGCGGGAGGTTTTGCCATCGGACTCCTTTGAGAGCTACTCGTGCGGCTGCTCCTGAAGCCAGGGGCGCCGAGGGAGGTCAGGGAACGGCTCCGGCGTCCCGCAGCTCATCGATGATCTGCCGAACCTCAAGCCGGGTCGGCGCGCTTCTGAGCGCGCCATGAGTACTCCACCGAGCGGCGTGAACGCCGCCAGGAACGCGAAGACGCCGAAGGCCAGCAGTGCGAGTCCCGCGAGGTTGACGACCGTGCGGCCGACGGGGCCGCCGATCGTCATGCCGGCCAGGACGAGCGCCGCGGCCAGGCACACCGTCAGCACCAGGGTTCGGGGCGCCTGGGCGAACGGTCGGCCGTTTTCGCGCCACCGGCGGTGCAGCTGGACGATCCGCACGACGGCCCAGGGCGCCCCGACGGTGAGGAACACCCACGCGGCAACGACGGCCACGACGGCGCCTGGTGGTTCATCCGCGCCCTTGCTGAATAGCCAGACCGGCCCGCAGACGGCGAGCACGACGTCGGCGGTTATAGTCCAGCGTCGCCGCTTGCTCATAGTCCTGGTCCTTCCGTACTGGCCGGCCCGATGCCCACGAGGGTCCCCGGCTGGTCGTTCCGTCCGGTCTCGAGTTCAGTCTGCTGCGACCCACCGACAGCGCCGCCGAACGCGAGTTCGCCCTCGCCCCGCTCCGGCGCTGCCACAAGGGTTCCAGCGTCGATGGCACGGGCGGGTTCGATGAGCCAGGCGATCTCCCCGGGGTCCAGTCCGCATCGGTTGCCGAGCTCGGCGAGTGTGCCGTTGGTCGCCGCGAGAGCTCCTACGAGGCGTGCTCGAGCCTCGGTGAACGCGGCCCCCGCCGCGTCAAGGGTGTAGATGCCAGCGATCACCTCGGCGGACGCGTGATCGGCAAGCACGCGGTGGCCGTCGTCGTCCGGGTAGAGGGCGTGGTTGCGTGCTTGGGTGACAGCGAGGGTGTCCGCGGCCAGGCTGTCCAGGCGAGCGGTGAATGCCTCTCGCTCGGGTGAGCGGGCGATCTCGCGCGGGGCGGCTACCCGTTCGAGCTCGAGCCAGGCGGGTGCGTAGCCGGGGTTGTTCTCGGGGGTGATGGGTTCGTAGACGGCGACGGCGCGTCGCACCAGTGAGCCGCCGGGTCGTTCGACGGCGAGGCGCTCGGTGCGCTGGAAGTAGTAGCCGGCCGCCCCGAGGCGCAGCATCCGGGAGATGGTGGCGTCGAGGGCTTGGCTCGCGAAGGTCAGGTCGGTGTGCTCGGGTTCGGTGCCGCGACGGGTGTGCTTGAGGATGCGCCCGGCCTCGGCGATCTCGACGACGGCCACCGATTCGCACCCTGCGGTGCTGGCGACGTCGGTCAGGACGCCGTCGATGTCGTCGTAGCAGTGGTATCGCTTCTCGTGGACGCCCGCGACCTCGTCCAGGTCCAGGTTGAGCGCCTGGTGGCGGGCGTAGGTGGCGATGCGGCGTTGCGCATCGACGAGCCAGCGCATCACGGTGGCCTTGACCGGCTCGGGTTCGCCCGCCAGGTGGGCGGCGGCCCGGTCGAGCGCGGCGGCGGCAGCCCCGAAAGTCGCTGGCGGCGGACCTGGCGGCCGGTCTGTCGCTGGCGGCCCGAGGCGGTCGATGGCGTAGTCCGCCGTCGGTGCGTCGGCGGCCCATGCAGCGGTGTCGAGCACGACGGCGGGCAGCGCCCACTCGTCGGGCTTCGGGCCGACCGTCGTGGGGAGGCGTTTCCAGCCGCGGGCTGCGGCGTATCGCTCGTCGAGGGCGACCAGTGCTCGCAGGGTGGTGACCGTGTCTCTCAGGGCGGCGGCGCGCTGGTCGCGGGTTAGCGAGGTCGGCAGGTCGCGTTCGCGCCCCGCCACCGCGGCAACCGCGGCTTGCCGCCACAACTCGACGGCGCGGATCGGTTGCGGGGTGCCAAGGTCGTCTGCGGAGGCTCGCGTGTTCTCGGCGTCGCGCAGTTCCAGGAGTGCGGCGCGTAGCCGGTATGCGGGGTTCGCGGCACCGATCGCCGTCGTCGCAAAGCGGGCTTCGGCAGCCTTCTCGACGACGGCGGCGAGGTACGCGACCACCTCGGCGCGGTAGCGCATTATCTGCTCGGCGGTGGCGATGCGCTGCTCGGGGGTGGCACGTTCGGGCACCTCGGTGGCCAGGTTGGCGATGGCCTGTTCGATCGGCACCTCGGGTCCGTTGTCGCGCGGTGCGATCTGCCCGCCGTCGCGCAGCACGGACTGGTGGTAGGCGACCGAGGCGCGGTCCAGGCCGAGGGCATCGCCGATCTGCTCCTGGGTGTATCCGCGCTCGGTGAGGAACGTGACCATCTCGCGGGTCTCGTCGCCGAGGCTTCTCGCGCTGAGATTGATGCCGTGGTCGGCCAGTACCTCGGCCGGGTCGGGTCGTGGCTCGGGCGTCCAACCGGATGCTTCCAGGCGCCGCTGGTAGGTGCGGACCGTGCCGACGTTCAGACCGAGGATGTCGGCGATCTCCTGCTGCTCGTGGCCGCGCCCCCGCAGGAAGCCGATCAGACGTCGGTACGCGGCGGAGCGCTCAGTCCCGCGAGGTGTCGTTGCCCGGTCGGGCACCTTGAGCCCCGCTTCCTCGAGGGCGCTGGCGGCGGTGACGACAGTCGGCGTCCAGCCTTCTGCCTCCAACAGCCGGCGGTATCGCAGGACCGTGTGGACGTCAGCGGCGACGGCGACCGCGATCTGCTGGTGTTCGTAGCCGCGCTCGACCAGGAGCGCGACGGCGTCGCGCATGGCGCGCTGCCGGTCCTGCTCGCGCTCGGCGAAGGGGCGAACGTCGAACCCGCCATCCTGGAGCGCCTCGCTCGCCGTACGGCGCGGGCCCGCTGCGAACCGGCCGTCGTCGCGGAACGCCGCGTGGTACTCGCGCAGCAGCTCGCGGCCGATACCGAGGGCGCGCTCGACCTCGTTCCACGAGTAGCCGTCCGCGAACAGCCTGCCGGCCAGCTCGCGGCGCGCGTCGCGCCCGTCCAGGGCGGGGCGCACTCGCTGGATCGCGAGCAGCCGGCCCAGCGTGTCCCGCAATGCTGCAGCGCTCTGCCCGTAGGTCACGGCAGATCCCCTGCCCCCCTGGTGCGCACGTCATCGGACCAGACGGCGTCGAGGTCGGCGATCACAAGCTCGAGCCCCAGGCGATCGCCGTGCTCGACCAGGAGTTCGACGGCGGTGCGTGCCCGCACGTACAGCAGGGCGCGGTCCCCGGACTCGACAGGCACCGCTACCGGAACCGGGAGGTCCGTCGCGGTTTCGAGGGCGAGGAGCACCTCGGTGTACGACAGGGCCGAGAAGTCCGGCAGCATCGCCTGCAGGGTGGCGAGGTTCGAGCGAGCATCCCGGTACACCTCAGCCCGTGCGTGTTCGCGGGAACCGGCAGCGCGGTGGGCGTTCACTGTCCCGGCCCGACGAGCGTGGGTGCGGCGGGAGGCTCGCGGCCAGGACCGGCGTCCAGGTCGGCGATCCGGTCGGGCCGGAATCCTGCCCAGTGCTCTCCCTCGGGGGTCACCACGACCGGCGCGGACAGGTAGCCGAGCCCGCGCGCAAGATCGAGAGCCTCGGCGTCGTCGGTGACGTCGACCCGCACGAAGTCGATGCCTTTCTTCTCCAGGGCCCGCACGGTGGCGTCGCACTGGACGCATCCGGGCTTGGACAGCACGGTGACCTTGTCGCGCCCCAACACCCGGGCGATGTCGTCGACACCCAGCCCCGTGGTGTCGGCCAGCTCGCGCAGTGTGCCGTCCGAGGTTGCCAGCGCGCCGACCAGGCGGGCCTCGGCGCGGGTCACCTGTTCGTTGGCCTGAGCCGCGTCCTGGGCGGCGGCCCGATAGCCCGTGCCAACGTCGGGCAGGGTGTCGCCGGCGACGATCACCCGCGCGGCCGAGTCGTCAGCCAGTGCTCGCAGGTGGCTCTGCTCGTCGCGGGGGTAGACCTCCGCGTTGCGGTCACGCGCGGCGGCCATCTGCGCGCCGGTCGGCGGCTGCTCGCTCGGCGGAGCCGTGGGCTCGGCGTCGGGGGCTGCGCCGCGGTCGGTATCGGTCATCACGGCCTCCTTTCGCCCCGTACATCGCCGGCCCGCAGGCAAGCGCGCGACCGATATCGACGGCGCTTCTGCCGTCCGTGCGGCGATGACCTCGGTGAGAGGAGCCGGGCAGTCGGGTTCGGCCCCTGGCACCTGGAGGGCCTCATGAACGTGCTCGACCCCCACGCCGCCCAGATGGCGGATCAGACGCGGACGCTGCGGGACGTCGCACAGCACCGGCTGCGGCGCACCACGACGGTCGGTGAGGCCCTGTACCACCAGGCCACCGCCAAGGCAGCGGCGCTGGCCATCCGGGCCGAGTTCCCCGCCGCGACCTACCTCGAGCTCGAACCCTCCGACCAGGAGGGGGTCGACTTCGAGCCCGGAGCGATCCTCGACGCGGCAGGCACACCGATCGCCGCGGATCGGCACAGCGCCCCGTGGGACGCCGTCGTGGCCGCGCACTACGGACCCCTGACCGACCTGCCCAGCGACTTCACCTACGACGTCGAGACACGCGAAGCGCTCCCGCCCTACCCGTGGCTCATCGCCAGCAGCGACCGCGTGGACCGGCTGGACCTGCGCGCAGCGGCCGAGCTCGACCTGTCCGACGCGATCGCCGCGGCCTTCCCCGAACCAATCCCGCCCACCGAAGAACTGGGGGCGCTGGCGACCGACGGCGTCGTCGTCCCCGCAGCGTTGATCGACACCGGGACGCGGCACCACCCGTCGCTACCCGAGTGGCCCGAGGACCTCCCAGTTTCCGACGTGGCCGGGAGACGTGCCACCGACGGCGAGACCCGACTGACCGTCAACGTCGGCGGGGCCGAGCTGCTCACCGTCGCCGGAGTCTGGACCGGCGAAGCGTACACCGAGGACGTCGAATGGCGCGGCGCCAGCAACCTGACCGACAGCCAACGGGACGAGGTCGAGGCGTGGGCGCGGCAGGTGTGGATCCGGCTGACCGACGCCCTGGACAACGTCGTCGACCACGCCATCACCGCGACGATCGCGCCCACCATCGAGCGCGTCACCACCGACCACCCGAGCCCGTCCGCTGCACTTCTCGGCGACCTGTCCGCCCAGTCCGTCGCGGGACCCGCCTCACCAACGCCGGTCCGTGAGGGACCCCCGCAGCCGGGTGGTCCGGCGTCGGGCACGCCACGGTTCACGCACCCGGCGTTCGACAGCGTCACCTTCACCGCCGTCGCCTACCACCAGGGATGGAACGGCTGGGCCGCACCCGTCGTCGACCGGGCCACGCTCGAAGCCCTCCTGGGACACCTGGACCCGCAATGGCTGCGCGGGCGGATCGACAGCGACGACGTCCTCCGCCTCGAGCACCTCGAGAACGGAACGCTGACCGATCGGGACGCCGTCGCCCCGAACCTCGACGGCACCTACGACCTCGGCCTCCTCGGCTGGACGTTCGAACTCGCCGACGAGCCCTCAACCGAACCTGGAAGCCAGGCGGCGCCGTCGCCAGTGATGCTCGACGTCGGGCCTACAACAGCCCCCGACGCCGAGCTCGGGTGGTGAGCTGCGATGGCCCGCAAGGTCCGCACTAGCAAGACGCCCGAGCAGCGCAAGGCGGAAGCCGAAGCCCTGCACGCGACCATCGCGACCGAGGTGGAGAACCTGCGCGACTCGACGAACTGGACCCGGTTCCTCGACTTCTCCCGCCACATGAACGGCTACTCGATCAACAACCTCCTGCTGATCCTCGCGCAGAACCCCGACGCGACCGCCGTCGCCGGCTACCGCACCTGGCAGGACCGCGGCTACCAGGTCCGCAAGGGCGAGAAGGCCATCCGCATCTTCGGCGGCCGCTCGGTGACCGAGACCGTCGAGGACCCCGCTACCGGTGAGGAAACCGAGCAGCGCCGCACGCTGTTCTTCGCCGTCCCGGTCTTCGACATCACCCAGTGCGACCCGATCGACCCCGAGAACGCGATCACACCCGCCGGCCCCGTCCGGCTCGACGGCGAAGACCCTGCCGGGATCTACGACGCCGTCGTCGACTACCTGACGTCGCAGGGTTGGACCGTCACCCGCGAGGCCATCCCCGGTGAGACCAATGGGCTCACCAGTATGGACGACTCACGACGCGTCGTCGTCGACTCTGGTCTGTCGCCAGCGATGTCCGCCAAGGTCGCCCTCCACGAGGCCGCGCACGCGACCCTGCACGCCGAGGACGGGATCGAGGACTACGTCGCACACCGTGGCCTCAAGGAGACCGAGGCCGAATCCGTGGCCTACGTGACCGCCGGTCTCCTGGGCCTCGACACCGCCGAGTACTCCATCGGGTACGTCGCCGGGTGGTCCGACTGCGACCCCCAGCTCATCAAGGACACCGCCGACCGCGTGCTGCGCTGCGCCCACACCCTCGCCGACGCGCTCACGAGCGACGCCGCGGCCGGTGCCGTCGAGGAACCGGCGACACCGACCGTCCAGCACGAGCGGACAGCGGAGCCGGTTGCCGTGGCCACCGCGCCGCATGCTGCTGCGATGGCCGACACGTCGCTCGGCCAGGAAAGCCACCAGCCGCCCGGCCGACCAACGACACCGGCGACCACCGACGACGTCGCCGAGGCCCTCGCGACCCACCTGACCACGCACGCCCGCGAGCTCGCCGAAGCCGTCGTCTACCTCGGTGCCAACACTCGGTGGGGCTCTTCCGCGATCGAGGTGCTCGCCGAACCCATCCAACGTGCGGCCGTCGACGCCGGCATGCCTGCCTTCGGCTCCACCGGCGCGAACGGCGAGGCGCACGCCTTCTACGGACGCCTCGCCCAGGCAGCCGGTGTAGACACCGATTGGGATGCTGAGCCCGATCCGAGCCCCTCCCCTGTCTCGGACGTCGGCTGGAGCCTCGAACCCTGACGACCCGGTCGGCTGCCACGATATTATCGAACACATGTTCTACGCCGGAGGAAGTGCATGACCGGGGAAGGTCGGCGGTATCTGACTGATCGCGGCATCGATTCGGTGCCGATGCGCGACGCGGCGAACCACGCCCCGAAGGAGCAGCGTGCCGGTCAGCGAATCATCGAGCCGACCGACCCGATCCCGGTGCGGGTGTGGATCGCGGCAGTCGGGCAACCACGAGTGCGACGGCTACGCGATCGGCTGGACCGACCGACAGGTGCACGTGAGGTACGTCGATACCCACGGCCGCGAGGGCTGGACATGGGTCTGGGCGAACGCCGTCACCCGCACCTGAGTCCTGCGGGCAAGACTCTCGACCCCTGTGGATGAAGGAGTCTGTCCACAGATCCGCATCGGGCAAGAGTTCGGGCAAGACCCCACGGCTTCCATGGCAGGAGAGCCACCACGCCGACGTGGCTCGACACCACGGAGGTGGATGCCATGCGCCGGGCCGAGAAGATTTTCAGACAGCACGACGTCGCTCCCGACGTGACGTCGTCGGCGCTCTATCGGCAACTCGTCCAGGACTGGGTGTGGACGCAGTCCCGCCCGACGGTGGCCGCTTCCCTACAGCGCTGGGGTCGTACCGAGCCGCACTTCGAGGGCTTCTCCCGACCCGCCGACGTCGTGGACGCGATCGACGCCGGCAACCACCAACGCAAGGACACCCTCCTCCTCGCGCTGCTTCGACTCACGCAGGCGGGGGAACCGCTCGCAAGCCAGACCGTGCTCCACGCGATGCTCCCCGGGCTCGCCGGACTGGCCGCGCGCACGACCCCCAAGTTGCCTACCAGCGAACCGGACCGTGCCGAGGCCACACGCCAGCTCGTCGTCGAGGAGTTCCTGGAGGTCGCAGCGGAGTTCCCAGTCCTCCGACGCCGCCAGCGCGTCGCATCCAATCTCCTGCTCGACACCGTCAAGCGCGTCACGAGCCACATTCGTCAGGCCGTGCCGAGGCCGTTCGACCCCACACCGCTCTACACGGATGTCGCGCCAGAGCAGGACCGTGACGTCTACCGAGCGGTCCGCGCCCAAGCAGACGGCGGAACCCCCAGCCTCGTCGACGGGATCGACCCCGACGCCGACCTGCTGACCGTGCTCACGTGGGCAGTCTCCGAGGGTGTCGTCACGACGGCGGACGCACAGATGCTTGCCGACGTATACGTCCCTATTACGCCGGACGGCTGGGGCTTCGACCACGTCGCAGAGTCCGTCGGAGCATCACGAGCGGCAGTGAAGATGCGCTGCTCCCGCGCGGTCGCCAAACTGAGCGCGGCTGCCCGTGCCGGTGCGACTCAGTGCTGATCCACCGACGCGAGGTGTAGTGGCGGGTCGGATAGCGTACGGGCCATGAATCCGGCTTACCACCTCGCGGAGATCTTGAAGAACCTGGAATACGGGAACGGCAAGGGCGCGGTCCAGGTGAGGCGTGAGTACGCCAAACAGCGCGGGATGAGCGAGGACGCGCTGATTCGGCTCGCGATGCAGTACCTGCTTGAGGTCGAGGAGCGGATTGGTGAGGTGGAGGCACTGAACCTCGGCGCCGCGCCGTACCGGAGCGCCCTGCCGAAGTGGCAGACCGGCATCACGCACGGGTTCACCACGAACGCCAACAGCAGCGTGCCCAAGCAGCCGAGGCCCGTGATTTCTGAGGACCAGTATGCTCTGCTGCTCGCGTTCGGGAACCTGCTTGAGTCCCGTGGTGCGGCGCTGATGCCGGCGCCGGCTGTGGTCGACAGCGTGGCTGCGGCGATCGACGAAGCGGTGGAGTTCGTGAAGTCCATCGACGACGTCTCGGAGGAGACGCGCCACTACCTGCTCGCCCTGCTCGAGCGGATCAGGTCCGCGCTGCGCAGCGGGCACGCAGGCGACTTCCGCTCCGCGGTACACGAGTTCGCGGGCGCGACTGTCATGGCCGAGGAGACCGCTCCGGCAGAGACCAAGTCTCGGTGGCAGAAGCTGCGCGAGACGGTCCTGCGCCCGGTGCTCACGAACGCCGGCGGCGGAGTTCTGAGCCAGGGTGTCATCAACGCCGTCGGTCTCATCGGGGCCTAGCAGTAGTGGATCATAATCGTGGCCTCCGGTGACGCGTCGATGGTAGTGCGCGGCTCGCGCTCGGTGTCGTCGCTTCCAGCGGGATCAGTGGAGGGCGCGCTCGGCCGTCCTGGTCGCCGTCTGGACGAAGGTGTTGAACAGACGTCGGGCCTCGGCGACGGTGATCGCGATCAGCCCGGACGGCGACGATTCGTCTCCGGTGCGGGCGAGCGTGGCGAGGGCGGTGCGGAATGCGTGGGCGAGCGAAGCTCGCCAGCGTCTTTGGGCTCGGGTTCGATGCTGATCAGGGTCCAGGAGTAGTAGCAGTACCCCTCGCATCCCTCGCCCGCGGAAGACTGCTGCCACGCCGTGTCAGGGCATCTGCGCGGCGAGATCGCGCACCGCGATGCGGCCGCGGGTATTCATCTGTCGGCTGGCGGCGATCTGCATGACCTATCCCAGCTGGTGAGAGCGGAAGTTCGCGCGCAGCCGCTCGTCGCCGCCGTAGACCTCGTCGCCGGCGACCCACACCGCCCGGGTCCCGGACTCCACGGCCCGGTCGATCATCGCCCCGGCGAACTGCGGTTGTTCCGGGGCACCGGAGGACACATCCGATCACGCAGCGCTGGCATGTCCCAATGCCTAGGACCGCTGCCTCGAACGCTGCGGGGAGAAGTCGACCAATGACCTAGTTTCAGGACGCGTCCCCGCGCGCTATCGCCCATTGACGCTTCTCCCACTGTCTCTGCCGCTTCAGCCCAGTCGTCGTGCGGCTCCACTTCACTGCCGTCCCGACCTCCCGGGCGATCGCCTTGAGGTGCGTACGCCGGCGTCGGGTCTTGTCGAACCGGTCGGCCGCTAGCGACGCCAGCACCAACATCGTCAGACTCGTGCCTAGCCAGGCATCCCAGGCTCCCGGCTTCGGATCAGGCGATAGCGCAATGCCAACAGGGCTTTCCGGCACCTCGTGCGTGTATTTGTCGCACACCGCTGTCGACGCGTGGCTCTCCCCCGAAGCGATCCGCCAGAACGCGTACATGTGAAGCCCGCCCTCAATGTCCTCGCAGCGCTCCCGAAATTTCCGGCCTGCAGACTTCGCCTCGTCCTCGAGGTCGGCCAGGTAGTCCTCGGCGTCCTTGAGCGTGTCGGCGTCAAGGTTGCCTCCTGTCCGGATGAACTCGGCAAAGGTTTTGTCCCTGTTCTGCGCGTGCTCGTGCATCAGTGCCCGTGCAGCACGCTCGCCGTAGCACTCGAGCCAAAGCACCGTCATCGCACACTCGATCAGCTGGCGTACCAATGGGATCGCAGCCTGCTGTAGCCCAGCCCGATCCAGCGCGCGGATCCCGCGGCTCAGGTGGTGGCAGTGGCTCGTAAGCCCGAAGACAACCACGCCGATAACGTACGACTCGCGAGTGGCGAGCTCAATCGTGTCTCCCTCTGCATCCCACGTCGTTGCGAGTTCGTCGAGACGTTCGCGGACCGAATCGCTGTCCATCACCATGCGCGGACCCTACCCTACTTCGGTTCCTGCTATCGGTGGCGCATGCGATCAACGAAGCCGCGAAAAGTACTGTCTGCCGGATCGGCGACGGTGCCAGTGCCGCGTCCGTGAACGCGCAAGTCCGGCTGGCTGCTTCGACCGAACCCGACTCGTCGTCTTCGTGGTGCCACCGGACTGTCGCGCGCAGCGGTAAAGATGCGCTGCTCGCAACAGTCGCGAAACTCGCCGCAGTCGCCCGGACTGATTACTGACTACTTGCCTGAACCGGACTCCGGTCGCTCACCGCTGCCTAGTTCGTAGACTTGTTCGGTACGAGATAGTGCGGTCCTACTAGGCCAACGTGCACTCTGCCGGTCGCGCCGTTGGTGTCGTCGTAGAAGTAAACCCGTGGTGCGAGGTTCCCGCCGCCTTCCGCGATCTTTAGGTGTGCAAGCATGGTGATGCTGCCATCGGAGTCAACCGCGCGATCCACTTCAAAGACACGCGTTCGGCTGATCTTGCCGTCGTTCTGGACGCTCTCGCTCTCAGTCATCGAGAGCTTCTTCGAGGTCGCGGGCCACCCGAGCAAGGGCCCAGATGAGCACCACTCCCAGAACCCGCCACCGTCCCAGCCGTGCGCCCGATCCTCTGCGTACGCAGCGAGAGCGCGGAGCCCACGCCATGTCGTGTTTCCCCAGGCGTATGACGTCGGCGCCGTGTCGATGTCAGCCAACTCCCTCGCCGCTGAGTCCGGCAGTACGAGCCACTTCGTGAGATACATCTGCGCGGCCAGAACTGCTTCCGACGTGTCCTGGACCTCGTCCGGTACTGACGATTCCGTCGCGTGTTCAGTCCCCCAGATCACGTCGGCTAGCCCCTTGGCGATGAGTTCGTCCTTCATGCGCGCGAGGTGGCCGTTCGTCCGCGCAAGCTGTTTCTCAAGATCGCTACGCTCCTCGAGCGCAAGCTCAAGATCGAACTTCCACTGCTTCCGAGCCTCGTCAAAATCCCGCGTCGGTATCACGTCGACAGACGTTGCGTCGACCGAGACGTCGTCGTTCTCATTGAACACACCGAACGCATCTGGGATCCGCCGCCGAGTCGACAGTTGCGCCACCGCATACACGATGCGATCGATTGTCGCTCTCCGCGCTCCCTCGAGGCGATCGCGTGAATAGAGGCGGTGGCGCCAGCCGTCTGCCTCAACCGTGACAGATTCTGGCCCATACACCCGGATTCCGCCGCCCCAGATAGCAAGGTCCCCGAGTGCATTCCTGAATGCGGTGACCGCTTCGTTATCAAGTGTTACGACAACGGCTACTCCTTCGGCCCTCCGAGCGATCTTCTCAACCGTCCCGAGCCACGCTTGATCGTGCTGGCCACCTGGCTCGGAGCAGACGATGACGGGCAAGGTCCGCTCGGGGTTGGCAAGCAGGGCTGTCAGGATATCGATGCCGGCCGCCGGAATAGAGACAGGCTCCGTAAGCAGAGTGCTAGCCCCCAGTACGGGCTTGGCTGCGGCGCTAAGAAGGTCGTGGACAACGCGTGGTCGCCCTACGGACACACGCAGACTCAGGTCGTCGGAGTCCATGCTGTTCTCCACGAGGACATGCACACCGGAGTCATCGGCGACGACCTGGATCAAGGTGGTCCACTCGGTGGGGTCGCCGTCTCTGCGGTCAATCGTGCTGACCGCGAACGCGTGTGAATCGATCGATCGGTGAAGGATCGTGCGATGGCGATCCTGCGACACGTCCCACTCACTCCGCCCCTCAGGCAGCTCCGTTGAAGTCTGTGACTCGGTAGCCCACGCGGCCACGAGGGCTCTCCACTCTGAGATCGCCTCGTCGGTGCCGTCCGAGGTCCAAACCGCACGGTAGATCGTGCCCATCCCAGCTCCAGTTCGTCGTGGTCGGCGAGACACCCCGAACCCGTTTGGACGGCCCGGCCGCGCCTCTACTGAAGGACCGTAGTGCGGGCCACGGACAGTCGACGCCCGACAGGCGCCTTCGTCCAGGAGAATTCACCCTCTTCGCCCGTTGGGCGCACCCACCGACAGTGTGGGCGCGGCATCGGCTACTGGACCACGACCTGGGCCTCGCCCATCGTGATCTGCGTGGAGTCCGAGAACTCCAGCGGGATCGACCCGTTCTGACCGCCGCCGGACCACTCGACGGTCCAGTAGGACGTCGCCGTGACTGTGTAGCGACCCTGCTTGGTGTAGTGGTGTCCGCAGTCGGGCGACGATGCCTTCCCGTAGGAGTCCGCATACGACGTTCCCACCCCGCACGCGACGGGCGCGGAGCCGTCGCCCATCGACCACACGATCCGGTCGAGCCGCCCGGTCGCCGTCACCGTCGTCCCGCCCGCCGACGCCGATCTCGTGATCGGCCCGGCCGACGACTCCGAGGGCTCTGCCGCCCACATCCAAGTAGGCATACCGACAAGGCCCACGCTCCCGGCCACGGGTTCCGGGACGATTCCGATCGTGATCGCGCGCAGGTTCATCGCCTCGATGGCGCGGTCGGCTAGGTCCCGTGGAGAGGGTCCGCTGGCTCCCGGCGGCGACTCGGCCCAGTAGATGTCGTTCCAGCAGTCGTCCATACCGACGCCCTCGACGATGCACCACGGCGGAGTGCAGGAGACGATCACGCCCTCGGTGCGGCCCTCCCAAACCGGATCATCGGGGCCCGGCTGCGGATCCGCGAGCCGCGCGTAGCACTCACGGGCGGCGTTCCACGTGTAGCCCTCGACGGCGCACGGCACCTCGTGCGGCCCGAAGTGGCATGTAGCCGGCTCACGGCTGACATTCTCGGCACCACCCGAGTCGTCTCCCCCGTCATCGTTGCCTCCGCCGCCCTCGCCGGGGTCGGTGATCGCGATGTAGCAGGTGCCGCCGATGGGTGTCTGGCCCGGCGGACACGTCACGGGGTCGGCGGCCGACGCTGGGATCGCGACGGCAGGCAGCAGAGTCATCGCCGCGGCCACTGCGGCGAAGACGACCCTGACTGCGTACCGCATCGGTCAGCACTCCGTGAATGGCTGCCTGGTCGAGGCTTCCTGGACGGTCCAACGATCATCCGGCTGCCGCTGCATGACGACGTCCTGGACAACCGGTGTCGTCGCCGTATAGCTCGACTCGGCCGGGTTGCCGTCGGCATCGACGACCTCGACGTCCGTGAAGTCGACGCACGCCTCCATCGTCACGATCTGCGTGCCCTCGCTCAGGGGATCACCCTCGTAGTCGGTGACATCCACGGACACCAGGGTGGACGTCCCGGTCTGGTGGAGCCCTTGGTCGGTGAACTGCTGCGGCACGGACTGCCACCACGTCACCATCTCCTCCGAGCCGATGTACGGGCGCACAGTGCGGAGGGGATCACCGCTGCCCGGCTCTGCGAGGACCCGATCACTCACCTCGAGGTACTCCGCGAAGCGGCCCTGCGCGTCATCGACGTTGGCCTGCTGGGCGGCATCCTCCTTGCTCAGAGTCGGCGTCGGGCTGGGTGACGGCGTCGGCGATGCGGTCGCCGAAGGCAGCGCGACCGTAGGGATCGGGAGCGGGCGGTCGTTGCCGTTGCTTCCGCCTGTGCATGCGGCAAGCAGCACCGTGAGCCCGACGGTGCCCGCCGCCAGAGCCAGTCGTGTCGGCATCATCGCGTCCTCCTTCCGCTCCGCTGCCTCGCGGCCACCGTAGGATCAATCGGCCGTGCGCCGGCATCGCCACCACGGATCTGTGGATGGCGCGCGGTTCGGACTGGCTGTGGACGCACGTGGTCTCCCGTCACAATGCACGAAGGCGGGTCTTGGTCGGCTCGCCGGGGTTCTTGAGCTCGGCGAGGAGTTGTTCGGTCTCGGGTTCGAGGTCGACTTCGAGCTCTTCGGTGATGGCCAGCAGGCGGTCGACGGCCTCGGACTCGGCGGCAGGATTGCGGGATTCGTGGGCGGCGAGGATGCGCAGCCGCCACAGGGCTTCCTGGGCGGGGTCGACCAGGAGACCGACACTGACGGCGGCCTCGGCCGCTCGCCAGTGCCCCTCCATGAGCCGGCGCTTGGTGAGGGCGTACGAGGCATCGACGATCTCCGACACGAGGCGTTGTCGGATCGGCTCCGACCATGCATAGCGCCTGCGGTGAGTGCCCTCGAAGGGTGTGCCGCGCACGAGTTCGAGAGCTGCCTCCAGGTTCTCGGTCGAGCCGTTCAGCGGGTCTCCGCCCGTCAGCGCATTCCAGTCGCCGACGTCGCTCGTGAGTTCGTCGGTGAACCCGTATCCGCCGCCGGCGGCGTGGCGCGGGAGGAAGTCCTGACCGGACTCGTCTTGCCCGACCCACCGGCGTAGCTTCGACGTCGCGGTGTTGCGGGTGTTGAGGTTGTCCTCGGTTCTGCGGTCGGGCCAGATAGCGTCGTCGATCGCGGGGGCGGTCGCGTTCGGGTGCAGCGCGAGGTAGGCGGCCAGCTCGAGCAGGCGCGCCTTCCTGGAGTCCTCAACGGTCCCGGCAGCGCCGATGAGGTCGACAGGCCCGAGGACGAGGAGCCGCGGTGCGCTCGGCGTGGCCGGTGCCTCGTTATGTCCGTCGGGCTCGCCGGCGTCCGAATCGAGTTCAGGCTCCGGAGCCTGAGCCTCGACCTGGGTGACGGACGGTTCTGGATCACCGTCGCCGACAAGGCCCGCCGGGTCGGCAAGTGCGACGAGTCCCAGGAGGTCGTCGTACTGTTCGAGCGCCAGACGTTGCGGTGTGAGCGGCATGGCGATGGGGTCGAGGATCGCGCGTGACTCCCCGGGCGACGTTCGGAGCGCCCACTGCCCGACGCTCACGCCGCTGGTGATGGCCGCGACCGCGACCTTCGGCGTCTGAGCCGTGAGCGCCGCGAGCTTGGACTTCTGCGACTCGGTCATGAAATCAGCGACGACGACGATCTCCGGCGTCCAAGCGTCAGGCACGAGGCCCGCGGAGCGAGCGGCGCCCAGGTCGCGCACCCCTGCCCCGGCGATCGCCTGGCGGTCGGAATCAGCACGTTCGGCGAGCTGATCGAGCAGTCGGTCGATGGTCGGGACCCACCGGATCCGGCCGCTGCGCAGGACGCCTTCGACGTCGGCGAACCAGCCCACGACGGTGACCTGAAGGTCGTCCGCCCACACCGACGTGGCCAGTTCGAGTGTCAGGGCCGCGACGATCGCGCGTGCGTCCTCTTCGGTACCGGTGACACCGAGCGACCCGATGCGTTCGAGGTTGAGGAAGATGTGGCCTGCGGTGTCGTCGTGACCGACAGTGACGAGCGCCGGGTACGGGGCCGGGACCAAGCTGGACGTCGAGTCCGGCGCGAGTGCCGGGCCTGCGTCGAGAGCCCAGATGGAGCCGTCGCCGAGGTCCTGCCAGGGCGCCGGGAGAGGTTCGGGTTCCTCGAGGTAGAGCTCGAACCGGTCGACCGTGAGCCTCGCGGCCCGCACGCCCGGCAAGGGCTCACCCGATTCGGAGCACTGGCGCGCGAGTCCTCGCAGGGCATCGTCGACGGTCTGGACGGCGAGTTCGTCGGCGGCCGTCCGCAGTTCTTGTTCCAGGGTCGCGGCGCTGCCCTCGGGCATCGGGATCGTCTGGCCCGGCTTGCGGCGGCGTTGCTGGGCGCCTCGGCGGCGGGCGACGACGGCGATCGCTCCGGCCGCCAGGATCGTCCCGATGCCCGAGCCTGTCGCAACCTTCCATGCGTCGGCCGAGTCCGGTTCGTCGACGTCGCCGCTTGCGGCCGTCTCGGATGCTCCGGCGTCGGGAGCGTTCTGCACGGCGGCCGGAGGTGTCGGAGCCTCGCCGGGCAGAGCGGACAATGCCCCGGTTCCGCGCTCGGGTCGTGGCGCCGCGTCCACCGTTTCCGAGGCCTCCGGTTCTGCGGTCGGCATCTCGGCGGCAGGTGGCTCAGCCGGATCCGGCGTCGGAGACGCCCCCGGCTCGCCATCGCCACGCACGCCGGGGATGACGAGCGTCCAGCCGGGCTGGATCAGGTCGGGGTCCGACAGGCGTGCCCCGTCGGGTTGGGTGATGTCCGTCGAGGCGTCGAAGATCTCGCGGTACCGGCCAGTGTCGCCAAGTTCAGCGTCGGCGATCGACGTCAGCGTGTCGCCGGGCTGCACCGTCACTGTGCGCCGGTCGTCGGCGGGCGCGGCGGGAGGCTCGGGCGATGCCGGGAGGGTGAGAACCCAGCCGGGTTTGAGGAAGTCGGCTTTGCCGCCGAGCAGGTCGGCGTTGAGGGCGACGAGTTCGGTGAACCGGTTCCCATCCCCGAGGCGCTGCTCCGCGATGGACCACAAGGAGTCGTTGGGTTGCACCGTGTACGCGACGGTCTCTGGCGCGTCGCGCTGCTCCGTCTGCTCCTGCGAGCGGGCCGCGCCATCCGTGGCCGCATGATCGACGTCGGCGGCGGCAACGCCGGGCTCGACCGCAGCAAGGGGGGCGGCGCTTGCCGGAGGCGAGACGGCCGCCGTCGGGCCGGCCGCGGCGAACAGAGCGACGGCTGCCCCGACGAGGCCCTGCGCCCAGCCCTGCGGCAGCGCGAGTCCGGGCATGCGCGGCGGGCGGATGCCGCGCACCCGGGCGACGATCTCGACGAGCAACGAGATTGTGAGGGCGCCCCAGGCGATCCACGCAATCACCTTGATCGCGGCCAGGGCGAGAGATCCGTCGTCGGGACGGGTCAGGTCTCCCCAGGAGACACCATCGGCGAACGGGTTAGCCCCGACGGCGAAGAGCACGGCGGGCAGGCCGATGATGATCGCGAGGATCGCGACCAGGGCGGCCAGGCCGAGCAAACGACGTCGCAGCAGGTTCACTGTTCGACCCCTTCGACGGCGCGTGCGATCCGGGCGCTGGCGTGCCCGCTCGCTGGCAGGCTATCGATGCCGATCAGGGACAGGATCTTCGTTCGGTAGGTGGCGCTCGTGTCGACGACGATCCGTCCGTCTGCGATCCGCGCCGAGCCGGTCAGCCCGGCTCCCTCGATGTAGGCCGCTGCGGCGGACCTGGCCGTGGCTGGTGATGCCTCGGCGCCTTGTCCGCGGATCGCTTCGGGGGCGTTGAGCTGCTGTCCGCCGATGCGTGCGGCCTCGGCGGCGACGGCGCGGGTGTTCTGGATGGCCTGGAGCTGGCCGCCGAAGTCGACCCCGATCCCCACGAACAGCAGCATCGCCATCGTGGTGACGGCCGCCCACGCGGACATGGACCCACGTTCGGCGTCCGGCGTGGTGCGGCGGTAGACGAGGCGCATCGCTTCACCGTTCCCGGTAGGTGTCGAGGGCGCTGGACGCGGTCTTGGTGATGGTCTGCGGCCCGACGCCGGGGACGGGCAGGCCGGACAGGTCGACGGTGCAGGTCACGGTCGCCGTCACGCTGGCCGGAGTACCAACTGGCGCCGCAAACCCGCCGGTGTCCACGACGACGGAAGTGCCGGTGCAATGCAGTCCGGAGTTGTCGAGGGTCGCGTCGGCGACAGCGAGCGCCCGGTCGGTGGCCGCCACCGGGGTGCGTTCCAGCGACGCTGCGCGCGCGGCCTGCGCTGCCGCGCCGTCGACCGCCTGGTGTGCGACGGCGACCCTGCCCGCCACCACGATGAGAGCGAGCAGCACCAGCAACGCGGGTGCGAGCACGGCGAGCTCGAGGCTCGCCGAACCCCGCTCAGGGTCGCCGGGCAACGGTGCGTACCGCCGTCGTGCATGGCGCGGCGCCGTCCTCATCCGGTCACCTCTTCCACGGGCATCGCGGCCGAGGCCGTGACGTTCGGCTGCCACCCCGGGACGAGCGAGGCGACGCGGACCGAGACGGTCATGTGTACCTCCGTTGCCGTCATCGAACCGGTGACCGACGTCGATTCCAGGACCATGGTGGAGGCGTCAGCGAGCCCTTGGGCTGCAGTGATCCCACCGGCGATGGTCCCGGACTCCCCCGCGGCGACCTGCGCCCCCTCTTGGGCTGCGGCCACTGCCGCCGTCCGCCCCATGTACAGCAACGCCGCCTGGAGCCCGAGGAAGAACAGGGCCAGGATGACGGGCATGACGATGGCGGCTTCGAGCGCGACGGAGCCACGCTCGCCCGCCCGGTGGCAGCGTCGAGCAGGACGTGCTCCGTGGCGCGGGTGCCCCCTGGTCACGGTCAGCTGATCTCCGCAGCGCGGTCGCCGATCGCGCTACTGATGATCGCGACCAGCGCGACGGCGGCGATGAGCAGGGCGGCTGTGATGACGACCTGCTCGATGCTCACCGAGCCTCGCTCACGTTCGTCGGGGCCGAGACGGCGTCTGACGCCGTCGACGACGTCGAGGCCGAACAAGTAGATGGTGGCGATGAACTTGCTCATGGTTCTTCCCCCGGGTGGGTTTCGGTGCTTTCTGGACGGGCTCAGGAGCTGCGGGCCCGGTGCTACGCGCCTCCTGTCAGTTGCAGGAGCGCGGGAACGACGAGGATCACGAGAAACACCACGGACAGCAGCGCCATCGGCAGGGTCATGCGTTCACCTGCGGCGTTGGCCTTGGAGAGCTCGGCCGCGAGCATCGCGGCTCGCACCGACTCGGACCGGGCTCTGAGCTGGTCGTAAACCTGGGAACCTTCGCTGGTCAGGCGCATGACGTCGCCGAGGTCGGCCAGGTCGGGCAGGCCGAGCTCGTCAGCAAGCGCGTGGAGGGCGTCCCACGGGGCGACGCCGGACCACCGTGAGCGGGCGAGCTCTTCGCTGATGCGCCGAAAGACCCAGTTGTCGCCGACCTTCGCGGCCAGTTCCATCGCCTCGCGGCTGCCTGATCCGCCGAGGCGTTCGAGCGCGACGAGGTCGATATAGGCGCCCAGCGCCCGGTTGAACTCCGCCCGTGCCTTGCGGGCATCGTCGCGGGCATTGAAGTCAGGGAGCCAGAACAGCACCGCGGCGGCCACGAGCGATCCGGCCGCGGGCACGGCGATCGGCATGGTGATCCCGACAACGGACAGCACGTAGATCCCGACGGGCGGGATCAGCAGACCGACGAGCGCGTAGAGGATCTTGCTGCCGTAGTAGCGGTGCAGCGGGATCTGCAGGAGGGCGAGCTCGCGCGTCGGTGTTCGGCCCCACCAGGCGGCGGGGACGGTGCGCAGCGCCCAGACGCCGAGGCGTTCTGTCACGCTCGTGGTGCTCATGGCGGCGCTGGCGGTGGCCTCGCGATCACGGACGCCCTGCGGGGAGTACCGCCGCACGACGTCGGCGGCGTCGGGCCGCGCGGGCACGAGGCGCCACAGGAGCAACGCGACGCCGAGCCCCGCCAAGGCGCCACCGACCAGCGCTATCTGCAGTCCGGTCGTCATCGCGCACCTGCCCCTGTGGCCGTACGGGACTCGGTCCCAGCAAGGCCGGACAGCCCCAGGAACCGGGGCAGCCTCTCGCCCTTGGCCATCTGGCGCATCCACCACAGCAGCAGGACGTAGATGCTGAGCAGGAGGGTGAGCAGCAGCTGGCCGAGAGCGGTGCCGTAGGGAGCGACGTACTCGCCGGTGAAGATCAGCAGGTAGCCGAGCACCGCGATGGTAATGATCGTGACCCAGCGGGCGGTCGTGCGGGGCTTGGCGCGATCGGCTTCGATGGCGCGCCGCGCACGGACGTCCGACGAGACGGACTCGGCGAGCGAGGTGAGCACGTCGGCCAGGCCCTGGCCACGCTTGCGGGCGCCGAGAATGAGGAACGCGGCAACCATGTCACCGGTGGTGTCGTCCAAGTCGTCGGCGAAGGCCCGCAGCGCGGCCTCGGTGCCCATGCGGGCACGCAGCCGGGCGACCAGCGCGGTCGCCTCGGGCCGGATCGCCTCGGGGGCCGATCGCAAGGTGGCCCGGATGGCTTCTTCGAGCCCCACGCCGACGGTCAGCACGCTCGCGAGCCCCCGTGTCCACTCTTCGAGGCCCTCCAGCTTGGCGATCTGCTCGTCGGTGCCCGGGGCAGACAGGAGTGCAGGGAGCCCTGCGACAGCGAGGGGTCCGAGGACGATCGCGATGGCCCATCCGGTCACGAGCCACGCGACGATGCCCGCAACGAGGCCGACACCGAGCAGCACCTTGGTCCGCTTGGTCAGGCGCCGCCACCAGGCCGCCAGCGGCGAGCGCCGTGAGATCCGCGGCGCTGAGACGGCGGGAGATCGCGGGGTCAGACCCACGATGACGCCGATGATTCCGGCGACGATGAGTGCGCCGCCGAGGGCGGGGATGAGCAGCGGCATCAGGCGGCCCCCGCTTGGGTCGCGCCGGGTGCGGAGGCGATATACCCGGCCAGGTCGAATCCGTGGCGTTCCAGGCGGCGCAGCTCGTCGGGCAAGGTTCCGGGCAGGGCCGGCCCGCCGTCGGGGTTGGGTACGTAGACGCGCGTGGTGGCGTAGCCCTTGGCTTCCTCGCCCGGTGTGACGTGGAGGATCTCGGACACCCAGCGGGTGCGGTGCCACTGGTTCGGGCCGACCTCGGTGGTGTCCAGGTGGACCTGGACGACGAGGTCGATCGCCTCGGCGAGTTTCGCAGTGACGACGTCCTTGGCCTGGCCGGCCTCCATCCCGCAGGTGACGAGCTTGCGGATCGCTGCTTCGCCGTCAGCGGCGTGCGTGGTGGAGATCGAACCGGCCCCGGACTCCATCGCCTTGAGCATCGCCCACACCTCCGAGCCGCGGACCTCGCCGACGATCTGCCGAGACAGGGCCATGCGGAACGAGTCGTAGAGCGCCTCGTCGAGGGTGTACTCCCCCGCCCGCTTGCCGTCGGGGCCGACCTCGCCCGAGCCTGGGCGCGCCTCGAACGGGACGACGATGGGGTGGACGTCCTTGAGCTCGTGCAGGTGCAGCTCGTACTCGGTCTCGAAGGTGCCGAGCTTCTCGTGCTGGGGAATCTCGGCGCACAGTCCGCGGACCATGGTCGTCTTGCCCGCTCCCTGCGGGCCGGCGACGACGATCGACAGACCCGCCTTGACCGCCGCCGACAGCAGCGACGCCTGGACGGGGGTGAGCATGTCTCGGGCGATGAGGTCGGTGAGCGTGACCCGCACGAGGCGGTGGCGACGGATGACGACGACCGGGAACGCGGTGATCCACGCAGCGGCGGCCAGACGCGGCCCTCCGTCGAGGCGCATGTGCATCGTCGGGGACGCCGCGGAGAACGACCGGGCGGTGGACTCCTGGCGAGCGGCGACGAACTGGAGGAACTCCAGCAGCTCGGCGTCCGAATCCGCGACCGGTTCCACACGGACAAGGTCGCCGTCGGTCTTCTCTAGGAACACCGTGTCGGCCCCGGTGATGATGATGTTCTCTACCGAGTCGTCGTCCACGTAGGGCTGCAGGCGCCCGAGGCCGAAGAGCGCGTTGTAGACCGCCTCGGCCAGCCGTGCCTGAACCTCCAGGCTCCATGCGGGCTCGCCGTCATGGATCCGGTCGGCGGCCGTGGTGGCGAGCAGCTCGTGGATGATCGCCCGACCGCGCTCACGCTCGGCCTCGATGTCCTGGCCGCGCTCGTCGCCCAGTGACGCCATCAGGAGGTCCGAGGCCTGGGTCCGCAGCTCGGCGACGAGCTGCCAGTCGAGGCTTCCCGACGACGGCTCGCCGCTGTGTCCCCGGGTGGCAACAGTCGGCTCCCCCGTAGGGGCCGCTACAGACCGTGTCGCGGAACGTGCTTCCTCGGGCGCCAGCGCACTCGGCGCTCGGAGCCTTCCGGCGAGCGAGTGTGCCGCAGGCTGCGTGGGCGCGGCCGCGGCCGCGTCGGCGTCGACGTCGGCGTCGCTGGACGTGTTGCTGCCGCTCACCGACGGCGCGGGCAGCAGCTCGGTGGTGCCGCTCGGCCGGACGCCGAAGATCGGCAGGTTCGTCGGGTCGCCGGCACCGCCGGGTGCCGCATCTTCGAGGAACTCGTTCACGACCAGCTCCCTTCGACGGCCAAGCCGAGGTCGATGCGCGCGGCCGTGAGCGCGGATCCGAGCCCTTGGACGGCGGCGCGCAGCGACTTGGCCAGCGCTCCGGTCTGGAACTTGCGGCCCGGTGTGGCGCCGTCGGAGTAGACGGACGCTGACTCGGGGTCCCACGCCAGCGACGCGGCCACGGGCATGCCGAGCACTTTGGCGGCGTCGCGTTCGCCGTAGGGGCGACCCGGTCCGACGACGAGTGCTCCCAGGCTGGTGCCAGCACCGGAACGTTCGAACCATTCGCGGACAGTCGGTGCCCAGGAGGACGCCCCGACGAGTGCGGGCAGACTCGACCTCGTCACCACTAGCGCGAGGTCCGCAGCGGTGAGCAGCGGGATGGGGCTGCCGTCCAGGCCGAGGCGGCCGACGTCGATGATGACGTCCTGGCCGTTGCCTTCCAGCGCCTTCAACGCGGCGGCCAGCGGCTCCCACAACGGTCCGAGCGCCTGCGACTGAAGGTGGTTGAGGGGGCCGGCCAGCGCCTGCACATGCGAGTCGGGCAGGGTGAAGACCGACTTCGGCAGGTCGGCGACGAGGGTGCCAGCCCGCAGGGAGACAGCGAGGTCGACGACGGTGCGCGTGGTCGGCAGCTCACCACCGCGCAGGTACCCGGCAGGGATGGCTCGCGACCCGGTCGGGTCGGCATCGACGAGTACCACCGGCCGCGGCCAGGACAGGGCGAGGCCAAGCACCGTCGTCGTGACCCCTGGGGAGCCGTTGGCTGAGGTGAGCGCGATCAGGGCCATGTCTCACTCCTGGTCGCCCGGCTCGTCGAGGACCACAGCAACCTGGCCCGCCGCGGCCTTGTCGGCGACGAGCGGGGCGTCGTCGTGGGCGACCTGGACGTTGAGGATCGTGTTGCCCGAGGCGTCATCGATCCCGGAACCGGCCACTTCCGCGTCGATCGCCACTGGTTCCTCCGGCGTCGAGCCGGTGCCCGTCACCGGATCGGAGGTGAGGACGACGCGGACCCGGTCTCCGACGCGCACCTGGTTCGCGGGCAGTGCGGAGGCAGTGAGGTTGAGGCCGACGACTGACATCCCCGCGGCGGGTAGCGCCGTCTCGGTGACCTGGTCGGCGGTGACGACTCCCCCGGCGACGAGGTCGAGCGCGGCTCGCTTGCCGACAACCACGTCGAGCTGCGAGGCCGGGAGCGGGTGCAGGGCGGGGTCGATCGTCATGGGCACGGTCATCAGGTCGTCGGGCTCGATGACCTGCCCGCGCTCCACTGTCGTTCGGACGGCGAGTACGTCGTTGGCGTCCGACGCTCCTTGATAGGCCCACACAGAGGCCAGCGCGCCCAGCGCCACGGCGGCCACCGAGGCGATGACGAGAAGCGGGCGCCGCCGGTACTTCGGCGGCGGGGCGATCTGGTCGGGCCCGGGCTCGCCGTCGACACCGGCATGGGCGTCGGTGGAGCTCTGTTGTGTCGTTGTCGTCATGTCTGAGCACCCCATTGCTCGGGACTGCGATCGACCATGCGTGAAAAGGACACTAACCCTTGGTGATCCGCGCCACATGGCGAGTCGCCCGCGGAATCACTCGCGTTTTCATGCATTCGGATGAGTTGTCGGTGCTTGGCGAGGCGGACCGCGGGCGAGGCGTTCGCCACGGCTCGGCGGATCCGGCCTGCCGTGGGCTCGGCCAACGGAGCGGCCGCGAGGTGGCCGAGCAGACCGCTGACCTCGGGCTCGCTGTGGAAGATCGACTCGAGCTGGTGGGCGAGATCGACGCTCATGCCGGACTCCCCCGCCCACCGTCTCGCGCACGTTCTCGACGGTTGCGAACACTGACGGTTTCGACGTGGTCGGGCGGAGTGATCTCAGCGCCGGACTCGTCGGACTCGGGCCACGACCACCGCTGCCAGGCGAACCCGCCGGGCGGGTCCTCGAGCGGGATCTCGCCGTCGGGCCAATAGTCGGCGAGGTAGTAGCCGCGACGCTCGGCGATGCGACTGTCGGCCTCGGCGATGGGTTCGACGTGCTGGTAGTCGCAGGCCCGCGCACGCCACTCGGCGCCGAGTCGTGTGCGGGTCGAGGCGAGCTGGTTGAGCCAGCGGACGGGCTCGGCGAGGTTCGCGCCGTCGTCGTGCGCGAGGCGGTGGTACCGCTCCAGCGCCCAGAGCTCTTGGACGATCGCGGGGTGCAGGCTCCAGCACGGGGTGATGACCTCACCGAACGCGAAGGTGGCGCACAGCCACTCGACGAACCTGTCCAGGCGCTGCATCGCCGCGGCGCGGGTGGCGACGTCGGCGTCCATCCAGGAGAAGACGCCAGTGTCTTGGTGGGCCGGGAACATCGCATCGACGCGCGCCCAGCCGCCACCCTTGGCCTTCGCGAACGGGCCCAGGCCACCGGACCTGCTGAACGGGTCGTTGGCGGGCGGCCCGCCGTCGCCGTGCGACACCTGCGGTGGCCGGCTCACACGTGTTGCGTCCTTGCGGGCGCCCGGGCCCCAGGCCTGCTCGTTGCCGTCGTAGCCCATCACGCAACCTCGCCGAGGGTCCGGGAGTCGTCCCGGGCCGTGCTCGCGGGCGGGACGGCAAGCCCTTCATGTTCGGCGTACCAGACCCGGCTCCGGGCGACGGCCTCGGCGTGGGGCCCGTGCCAGTACGGGATGAGGTCGACGAGCATCGGACGCATCGCCGCTTCGATGACGAGCGCATGACCCTTGGGTAGGCGGCGCATCTCGCCTGGCTCGATCGTTGCCTGCTGGGCGGTCTGCGTCTGCCAGGAGCGGCTGAACGGCTCGCGGAGGCTGTAGCTCGCCGAGGTGGTGGAGCGGTCCTCGGCCCCGAGGGTCTGCGAGAGCGCGGACAGCACCTCGGGTGCCTTGACTCCTGGGAGCAGCACGTTGAGGCAGTTGTTCCAGATCGTCTCCTCGACGTCGTCGCCGTAGGCGTCCTGGCCCTGGGAGCGGGACTGGAAGACCGCGACGAGCTGGATGCCCTCCCCCGACCCGGCCGAGCTCATCCGCGCGGCGCCCGGCCAGGGGTGGATGTTCGCAAGCTCGTCCAGGACCAGCGTCAACGGCGGGTCGAGGCGGCCGCCCGGTGAGCGCTGGGCGAGCTCGTGCGCGACGTCGGTGACGTGGTCGAGGAACAGCGAGTAGAAGGTGCCGACCGTGCCGGAGGTCTCCGCGGTGGTCGAGGTGCCGGCCGAGATCATGTAGCAGGTGCCGCGCTCACGCAGGAAGGCCTCGGAGTCGAAGGTGCCCGGGACTCGGTGGCCGGCGTCGTCGGTGAGGCGGATGGCGAGGCGGTCACGGACGTGCGGGTCCATGAGCGGCACGAACGCGTTCTCGACGCCGAACCACTTGTTCGCCTTCATCCGTACCTCCTCGCCCATCACGTAGCGGATCGTGGTGTGCCAGTCGACCTGCTCGCCCGACGCCGAGCAGTACTCGGGCAGACGGGCGGCGCGTTCGAGAACCTGCATGGCTTCCTTGCAGGCGTCGGGGCTCTTGCTCCACCGGTAGACGTCGGCGATGGTCCGTCCCGAGATCGCCGCCGCGTACAGCAGAGCCATGACGATGCCGCCCGCGCTCGTCGCCCACACGGCGTTGTCGCCACCCAGTCCGGAGGCGCCGACCAGGAGCTTGGCTCGCTTCATCGCGATGCGCGGGACCTCGCAGCCTTCCAGCGGGCTCCATAGGATCGTGTGCGGCCGCCCGCCCGATGCCTCGAGGTTGAACACCTCGACCGGGCCGAGCTCTGCGCGGCCGACGGCGGTGGCTTCGAGGTTGTCGGTGCGGGTCGACGTCGTGATGCACGCACCGGGCGCGGCGAGGATCGCCGGGACGACGACGCCGACGCCCTTGCCCGACCGCGCTGGGCCTAGCACGTAGATCGGCCGCTCCAGGCCGACCCAGACTTCCTCGCCGTAGGTGTGCCCCAGCAGGAAGGCGACGTCCTCGGGGTTCACGGTGCGACCAGCTGCCCGAGCCTCGGTGGTGAACGTCGGGCGGACCGTCTCGGCCGTAGCGACGTGGACGACCGCCCCGAGGTGCTCGGCCACCTCCCGGCCACGCGCGATACCCTCGCGGGCGAGCATCTGATGGCGAAGTTGCGCGCCGGACCGGCGGTAGCCGAACCACCAGACCAGCGCGACGGCTGTGGCCGCGAGCCCGACGATGCCGAGCGGGACGAAGACGATGACCGACCATGGGCCGACGACGATCGCAGCCATCACCGCCATACACGCGTAGGCGAGCCAGGCGATCCCGAGCGCCTGGGCGACCTCGGCGTCGTTGAGCACAGCCATGCGCCGGTAGGCACCGCCGTACCGCCGCAACCACCACGCGAACCTCGTCAACCGGACCCGACGCTCGACGCGCTCGAGCCAGGCTGGGCCGAGCTGCTGGTCCTCGGTGTTCGCGCCTGTCGAAGCGCCATCGGATCGACCGAACAGCGTAGCCGCGGCGCCACCGATCCGGTCGGAGCGCTCACGACGCTGCGGAACGTAACCCTGGCTGGTCACGGAGATCCTCTCGACGGCGGGGCGAGCCCGCGGACGCGGACTTCACCCCACACGTCGCCGCCACTGGACCAACCGAGCCTCCGATATCGAGCCGATCGGGGCGCGAGGCGCGGGGCGCGAGGCGCGGGGCGCGGGGCGCGGGGCGCGGGGCGCGGGGCGCGGGGCCATGCCTATCGACTGGCTGGCGGCTCCTGGGCCACAATGAGCACGGACCGGAGCTGGATCACCCAACCGAGGAGTGTGCGAGCGTGCCCAAGGAGAAGATGTGGGTCCACACGGACGACGGGGCTTCGCTCTCCGACTCCCACAAAATCGAAGGACACAAAAGCGCCTTAGCTCGCGATGAGGACAACAACCTCAGCCAGGCCACGATGAGCGAAATCTCCGACACTGAGGAACTCGAGGATGCCGCGCTTGTCTTCGCCGCTGGGCTCGCAGCGGCGGGACTGGTCTGGTTCGGGGTCGAAGCATGGAAGCGCCGCAAGGCACGCAAAGAGGAAGCCTCGGAAGCCGTAGCCCTGGTTGAAGAGCAGGACGATGTTGATGCTCTGATCGAGGACACCTACGCAGTCATCGAGGACTCCAAGACGGTGCAATCCGTGAAGCCTCAGGCCAGTTCCCCTGAGGATGACCTGGACGAAGACGAACGGCAGGCCGTCGCGAAGAAGGCGCTGCGGAGGCGCGCATCGTGAGCCAGCCAGTTCTCAGCCTTCGCGACCGGCGCTGGTGTTGATGAGGGCGTAGGCGGTCGGACCGGCGACCGGAGCGACGAGGACCGGTGTCGACTCCCCGATGTGCCAGACACCAACGCCCTGCGGCAGGGACATGAGCGGGTCGGCTTCGGCCTGGGTGGGCCGCACGATCTCGTCGAGCAGTGCCATCGAGGCCGCGGACTGCTTGTAGAGGATCTTGATCGCCGACTTGGTGATAATGCCCTTGACCTGGTTGCGGTGTGCCGAGCCGGCCTCGCCAAACTGGGTGATGTCGGCAAGCTCGTGGAAGATCAGCCAGTTGGAGCACCGCCACTGGCTCGTCATGCGCAGCCGCTCGTCCATCGCGCGGGCCTGGGCGCGGTTGCGCAGCTCGTCCCAGCCTTCCTCGGACACCACGCACCGCCAGCGCCCGTCCCCTGAGCGCAAGGTTGCGTCGATCCACGCCGAGGTTGCGGCTTGGGCGATCGCCCTCAGCTCCGGTGCGGCGCCAACGATTGCGGACGTGTCGATGACGGTGATCGGCGCGACCGGGTCGAGCGCCACGGTTGATTCGCCGTCGAACATGCCTGCCAGCGGCCCGCGGACGAGGCGGCCGAGCACCAGGCGCAGCGACGTCGGGGCCCCCGCCCCGGCGTCGCCGAGCTCATCGCTCAGGGTCGACGGCGGTTGAGCGAGCCAGTCGACCACGGCCGCGACGGTCGCCACCACGGCGCCGGAAGAGACGGCTTCGACGGCGCGGTCCAGGACGGTGCGCTCGAACTCGTCGAGCACCCGGCCCGGTCGCAGAGTCGTGCAGATCGACTCCAAGGCGAGCGACCGCCTGGAGCCGACGAGCCCACGCCACGTGGCCGGGCCGACGTCGGGCGGGCGGATGCCCTCGTCGAGAGGGTTGATGACGTTGCCGCTGCCCGGCCCGACGGCGACGACCTGCCCGCCGAGCGCCCCGGCCAGCGGCACCCACTCCCCCTTGGGGTCCGAGGAGACGATGACCTGTCGGCCCCAGCCGATCTCGCGCAGCATGGCGGTCTTGACGCAGAAGGACTTGCCGGTGCCCTGCAGCCCGAAGGCGACGACGCCCGGGGACGCCGCATGTTTGCTCTGCACCGCACCCCACGGGTCAAACGTGAACGGCTGGCCGCTGGTCGCCTCGATCCCGATGACCGGCCCGGGGATCGACGTCGCCGTGGGCGCGACGAACGGGGTGAGCACACCGATCCGCGCCGCGGACGTGACATGTTTCGGGACCCCGACACCGGCAGGCCCCCACATGCCGCCGCGGGTCAGTCGTCCCCACGCGCGGCGGCGGGACAGCCTCGGCAGAGCATCGGCGTCCGACGTCGGCACGTCGGCGTGCGCGAGCTGCGTGCGGGCCTCCTTGGCCGCACGGCGGGCGGCCTTGCGCATGGCGCGATCGCCCGGGCCAGCGAAGGCCGTGACCTCGTACGTCCGCTCGCCAGGTTCCGTCGATGCCCCACCCGGTCGCGCACTGGGGCGCGCGCCCTCAGCCGGGTCTTGCCCCCTGCCCGACGCCGGGTCCGCCGTCGCGCGCTTGCGGCCCCACCGCCGCCGGGAAGGTCGCGAGCCCTGCCCGTCCGGCGTCGTCGTGCCGCCATCAACGGCAGGCTCGGCAACCTGGTGGCGTTCCGCCGTCGTAGTCATGCGCGTGCTCCGATCCCGAGCGGCAGGACGGCGGTGTTGAACGCGGCCCACTGGTCGCCGCGCAGGAGCTTGACCTTCATCCCGGGCGTCGAGGCAGCGACCCACAGGTCGGAGTGATCCAGCTCGTCCAGCGACGGGGCGTGGACGGTGATCCAGGCGGAGTAGCGCACGTCGCCGTAGCCGAGCTCGAGCTCGGCGCGGCGCTTGGCGAGCTCCTTGCCCTCGGCGGTGTGCGCGGTCGTGGTGGGTCGGCCGAGGAACTCGTTGACCTTCTCGGCGGTCGCGCGCGAGGCCTCGGCGTTGTTGAGGCGCTTCTCGGCCCGGTGCACGTCCACGGCTTCCCACACCTGGGTGACGGTGTGCGCGGTGCGCCCGCCGCTGATGAGCGGGGCGAGGAATCCGGCCCGGGCGGGCAGGGCCGGCATCCGCTCGACCCACCAACACCGGTGCACGGCGGAGTCGGTGACCAGGTGGTCGAGGCGTTCGGTGACGACCTGGGCGAGCAACGCGTCGGGCGGGAGCTGCCAGTCCTGCTCGGCGAGCCACGGTGCGGCGTCGGGGTCGTAGGCGAGGCGGATGGCCCCGCGCATCTGGGCCTCGTTCATCCAGGTCGCGTCCTCGACGCGCACGCCGCAGGCGGGCAGCCCGGCTGCGACCTGCTGGACCCGGTCGGCCAAGACGTGGGAGACGCCGGTGATCCCTCCGCCCGCGGCATCGACGTCCCGGGAGACGGCGCCTGCGGCGAGGGTGATCGTCACGACGACGTCGCGGTGCAGGATCTGCCCGACGGCGGGCGTGGCGAGGAGCTCGGCGTGCTCGTCAGCGAGCAGCGCTCCGGCCGACGTCGAGGCGGGGATGCGCGGGCCGGGGAGGCGGGTGTCCGCGCCTGGGTAGGAGCGGGCATGCACCGCGACGCGTTGCACGCCGTCGGTGGTGGTGAGCTTCTGGCACAGGTCGCCGACGGCGGTCGCGCGGGCGGCCTTGACCTGGTCGTCGGCGAGGTCCCACGCGTCGGTGGTGAACCGCAGGGCTGCGGTCGCGGTCTGCGCGACGGCGTCCCACACGAACGCCGCTCCCTGGCCGTACTCGACACCGACCAGCGCGAACGAGTGCAGCCGCTCCCCTGCCGCGCCGGGGACGGCGATGCGTCCCTCGATGTGGGCGGCGTTGACCTTGACGACCGTGGAGGTCTGGCGAAACACCTTGCGCAGTGCGAACAGGCCCACGGTGGTGAGCCGCTCGAGGAACGACCGCCCGCCCCAAGAGCCCACGGCGACCACCGCGATCGGCGTCGTCCACCACGCCACGGACCACATGACTCCTGGCAGATCCTTGCCCACGGTGAGCTGCCACATCGGCCGGGCGATCGCGATCGCAACGAGCACGAGCTGCGGACCGGACAGCCCGAGCATCACGCCCGAGCGCGACAGCGGCGCGAACGACGCCGACGGCACAAGGTCCCCCGTAGTGCGATCGCTGGTCCGGGTCATTGGTCGCCTCCGAACGGGTTGGGTCCGGACTCGGTCTCCGGCTCAGCGGACGGCGCGGGATCCGGCGTCTTGGGGTTGTCCGACGGCGGCCGGCCCGGGCGCTCGGGTTCGCTCGGCTGCTCGTGGCGTGGGGTTGGGGGCGTGGAGGCATGGCCGGCCGGTGCCGATGGTCCAGCCGCGGACGGACCCGGCTCGGCCCTGGTTTCCGAGGTGCCCGAGCGCGGGGCCGTCCCCGGCGATGCCCCGGCACCTCCTCCGCTCTGCCGACGAGGGGCCGTGCCGCCAGCGGGACGGCTGGCATTGGACGTTGTGTCGTTGCGTCCAGCCGACGCCCCAGAGCCAGACTCGCCGGATAGCGCCCGCGAACCGCTGCCATCGGAAGAAGCGGCACCCCTCGCGCCGGACGTCGGTGCTCTTGCCGCCCCGGCTGGGTCGGCAGGTTGTCCGGTCGTCTCGCTGCTGCTGGCCTGCCCCGCAAGAGGCTGGGCAGAATCGCCGACAGGTCCCGCGAGGCGAGACGCGTCACCGCTCACCTGACCGTCATCGACCGGAGCTGCCGGAACGGTGTCGTCGGGCCAGCCGTCCTGAGCCGGGGCGTCGGCAGAATCGAGCCCTGCCCAGTCGTAGCCGGTGTCGGCCACGCTCGGTCCAGCGACGTCATGGAACCCTGTCGCTGCCGGGTCGGCGGTGCTTGCCCGACCGCCGACCTGGTTGTCGTGTACGCCCGCGGCGCTGCCGCCGTTGGCCGGATCCCTTGATCCGCGAGCGGTGTCCCTGCCGGTCTCGCCTGAGCCCTTGCCCGAACCGGTTGCTCCACGCTGCCCAGCACCGCGCCCCTCACCTTGGCCTTTGGCCGCGTTGCCCGTCTTCGAGTGAGGATCGCTCGCCGAGGGTCGGGGCGAACCCGAGCCAGCCGCCGTCGTCGTCGTCGGTGCTGAACCGCTGAAGCCCGCACTGCCAGCGTCGGCTCCTCCTGCTCCGGCTCCTACGGTCGCGGCAGCAGCCTTGGCCGAGCCTCCGAGTCTCTCGCGCAGCGCGGCCATCCCCTGGTTCGCGCCCGCCTGCGTCATCGAGTTCGTCAGGCCCTTGAGCTTGTCCGCGTGCGCGGTCATCGCCCCGCCGAGCTGCGCTCCGGCGAACCCGACGAACGAGAACGCCAGCGCGGGCGATCCCACAGCCATGGTGATCGCGATGATCCCGAGGATGAGCCCGTCCGCTCCGCCCTCGGAGCCCAGCGCGCATCCCAGTGCGACGATGCCCGCCGCGATGGGTTTGGTGAGCAGCAGCGCGACGGCCATCTGCAGCCACTTGCTCGACATCGCCCGGGTGCCGCGGAACCCGATGAGCATCAGCGCGACGGGTGCGAACGCGGCCAGGGCGATCTGCCCGAAGGTCACGATTCCGAGCACGATCACCAGGCCGATCACGGGCAGCATCGCGAGTCCGACGAAGATGAGCGCGAGCCACCACGTCGACAGCGCCGATACTCCGAGGAGCATGGAAACCATCGCCGTGGTCGCGGCTGACGTCGCCCCCGTGACGGCAGCGGATCCGGCGACGACCTCGGGCGCGGTGATGGAGTTGAGGATTCCGGTGGTCAGCCAGTCCGAGGCGTTCACCAGCCGGGAGTAGACCAGCAGGCTCGCGGCCGTCAGGGGCCAGGCGAGGATCGCCCACACCCAGCCGCGAAGGATGCGGCCCTGGTCGGAGGAGATCATCCCCGCGATGATTTCTACCGCGCATATCGCCACAGCGACGACGGCGAACACCCCGCCCCACTTGGCCGCCTGGCCGAACGCGGCCTGCCACTCCGAGGCCGAGATGACCGTCAGAGGGTTGTTGAACGCGAGGTTGAGCAGCCAGACCAGGGCATCGCCCATGCCCTCGATGATCCCGTCGACGAAGCCCTCCCAGTCCAGCGGGTCCCACCACGATCCGCTGGTCAGGGTGGCCACGGCGACGACAGCGGGGATCGTCGCGAGCGAGCGGCGTCGTCGTCGGGCAGGACGGCGCAGCGGCCACCGACGGCGGCGCGGCGGGCGCCGTCGGATCCTCGCGTTCTGGGACTCGCGCGTACGCACCGTCAGAACCCAAGGTCGAAGCCCGCGAAGTACCCGGTGATCGCGAACGCGGCACCGGTCAGGGCCGCGCCGATCGCACACACGATGAGTGCACCGACCGAGACGCGCTGCACCTGCTGGCTCGCCGAGGCCTTGCCGGCGATCCACGCGACGATCGCGACCACGAACAGGATGCCCAGCACGATGAGGCAGACCGCCTGGATGCCGCCCGCCCACTCCTGGAGCTGGGCCATGAAGGGGAACGCGTCGAAATCGAGCTCGACGCCGAGGTCGACGTCGTCGCCGTCGGCCGCCGCGACGCCGTGGGTATGTCTGGGAAGGACCATGAGGACGCTCCGGAGGATGGCCCGCGCCCTTCGCGCAGGCTTCATCCCTCACATCGCGGTGTCGTGGACAACCGCCGGTCCGATATCGCCGATTACTGGGCCGCTATCGCACCCACGTCATCGCGACCACAGCGCCCACGAGCACGAGTGGGCCGAACGGGAGCATCGACTGGCGGGTCGCTCGACGGGTGACGAGAAGGAAGGCAGCCGCGAGTCCGCCGAGGAGGAACGGCAGCACACCCGTCCAGAGGACGGCCTGCCAGCCCTGCCAGCCGGCGAGCATACCCAGGAGCACGGCGAGCTTGACGTCACCACGACCCAGCCCACGGCGGTTGACCATGCTCAGGCCGAGGTACACGATGCCGAGCGCGGCGGCGCCCAACCCCGCTCGAGCGAGGTTCTCCCACGCGCCAGTCACCACGGCGGCCGCCACCAGCGGTGCCGCGCATGCGCACATGGCCGGGTAGAGGATCACGTCCGGGAGGCGCTGGTCTCGCCCGTCGATCACACCCAGTGCCGCGCCCGCCACCGCGGCGACGACGAACGCGGGAGTCGCCCAACCTGGTCCAGTTAGCCACACCGCCCAGGCGACGGCGACGACGGCGAGGGCCGCGATCGGTCGCCAGGAGGGGCGCACCTCGCTGACAATCCGCTCGACGAGCGCCGCCGCACGCCCGTGGCCGGTCACGGGCTCAATCGCCGAAGTCGATCGGCAGGATCGTTGTCACCCACTGGCCGACCGTATCCGCGCCCCAGCCGGTCGCGCCCACCAAGGAGCCCAGCAGGACCATTCCCAGCAGCGCTGCCCCGGCGCCGCCGGCGAAGAACGAGGAGTTCCTACCGCCCACCGTTCCGCCCGAGGCCCGGGCGGCGACCCAGAAGGCGACGCCGGTGACGAACACGATCGCGCACAGGATCAGCCCGACGGCGAGCACGCTGCCCGCGATCTCACGCAGCGTCGTGCCGGCCGCTCCGGTGCCGGCGCCGTCGAGCCAGCCGAAGTCGAGTGCCGGGATGCTCACCGTCTCATCGCCGTCAGCCGTGCCGATCCATGTGGGTTTCATGGCAGGAGCTCCGGGTCGGAGACGACGTACCCGTCGTCGATGAACACGGCCGTCACCTCGCCGTCTGCGATCTCGAGGCCGACGAGCAGCCGCAGGCCGGGCCGGGTCCAACCATCGCCGGTGCCGAACACGACATCGGCCTTCAGGGTCACTTCACCGGGTGCGGCCCACTCCGGGTCGGTCTCGTCGACCAGCTCGACGACGCGAGGCAGCGCAACGTGGACCGTCGCGTCGGACGCGATCGCCTCCAGCGCGGTCGAGGGTACGACTGTCACCTGCACGTCGGGGTGCGCCCACTCGGCGTTCGCCCGCTTGACCGCACGACCCCAGGGTCCGAGCGCCGCTTCGTCCTCCCGCCAGGCGAGGGCGGTCGTGAGCCAGCCTCGCGCGGCCGCGAGGTCGGCGTCCGTGACCTCGGCTGGTCCGACGGCGGGGTCCGGGGCATCGTCATCACCTACACGTCCGGCGTCACCTGCCTCGGCGGCCATCTCGGCGGCGTGTTTCTCGCGGTGCTCAGCCCGCTCGTGCAGGGTCGATGGCGTCGGCGCAGGCGCCGAGGCCGACTCGCCTACCGGTGCCGATGCGCTCGGTACCGGCCCACCGTGGCCGGACGTACCGCCGTCGGGCACTCCGCGGAGTGCGAACCACCCCGCTGCGCCCCCGACGAGCGCGACCGTGGCCAGCGCAGCCAGGCCCACGCCCCACGGCGGGACCCGCCGTCGTCGACTCTGCTGCTGGTGCATGGCGTCCTCCGAGGTCAGTACCAGTGCGGGGTGTGGCTGTTCCAGAACGCCCACGCCTGGCACGGGGTGCCGTAGCGGTCGGCGATGTAGTCCAGGCCCCAGGCGATCTGGGTGGCCGGGTTGGTGCGCCAGTCGGCGCCGGCGGCCGCCATCTTCTTCCCGGGTAGGGACTGCGGGATGCCGTACGCGCTCGAGGTCGGGTTCGCGGCGCGGTGGTTCCAGCCCGACTCGGCGGTCCACAACTTCTCCAGGCACCCCCACTGCGAGCCCGTCCAGCCCTGGGCGGCGGCCATCGAGCGACCCAGCGCGCGGTTGCCGTCGGGCGTGCCGTCCGACGTGCCCGACGTCGCCTGCCGCTGCGCCTGCAACGCCGACGAGACGAACTGCCAGTGCCACGGCTCGGCCTTGCTGAAGTCCGGCGAGTCGGGCTCGGCCCACGTGGGGTGGAAGAACCCGAACCTGGAGCCGTTGTTCTTCATCCACGCGTACGTCGCGCTGCCGTAGTCGTTGATCCCGCTGCCGAGGTCGAACGCCAGCCCCCAGCCGTGGTTCGAGTAGCCCGGCGTCGCCGCCAGGAACCCCTTCGATGCCTTCGTCCACACCTGCTCGGAATAGGAGCGGTAGGCATCCGTCACGGCGATGTCGTGCCCGAACTCCTGCTTGAACGCTGCCGTGAGGTCGCCGAACGCCTCGGCCGCGTCGCAGCGGGCCTGATGCCCGGGCGCTGTGGGCACCGGGCACAGCTCCGAGTCGGGGATGCGGCCGTTGGCGTAACCGCCCCAGGCGTTCGCGGACGGGTCGTTGTCGACGAACGTCGAACCGTCCACGGTGTACGAGACGGCGCCACCCTCTGCGATCAGCATGCTGCCGGTGTCGGCGGTGCCGGTCACGGCGGTGACGACGACGGCGACGAGCAGGACGACGGCGGCCAGCGGAGCGACGACGGCGGCGACCACGGCCACGATGATCGCGACCGCGAGACGCCGACCCCGACGGCTTCGCGCCGCACGGACGGCCAAGCCCCGCGCCGCTCCAACCGCCAACGCTCCTGCCACGCCCACTCCCCTAGCTCGCGAGGGCCATGCCCTGGTGCGCGGCCCTTCAGCGGGTACATCGCTACAGCCGGGAGCAGGTCGGCGGGCGATATCGGAAAGCCCTAACCGCAACGGCTCATTGGGGGCGACTCCTGACCTGCGCGAACGCCAAGGTTGACGACCAGCCCGCGGCCACATTGAAGTGTCCGGCGAACCTGAAGCGACCGAGGTTTCAGCCCAGGTCACAGCCCTACCGACCGCATCGGGCACTTTCGGACGCGTCGGTGCTGCGGAGGCGCCTACAGGCCCCGCTTGCGGCGTGGGCCACCCGAACAAGCTGAACGCGGTGGATGTCGGCGGTCACAAGTAGGGTCGGTCCCATACGGGGCCGAGCCGACGGTCGGGCTCGCGCCCAGGCCACCCCGAAAGCCCGTAATGCTCACCAAGGTAGGTAGAAGTGCCCGAACAGCCCGTTGAGACACTCGATCTGACGCCGTCGCCACGCATTCTCGAGATGATCGCCGAGACGGACCTGCAAATCCATCAGTGCCTCGCGGAGTTGATCGACAACTGCTTCGATGAGCTGCAGAAGGCCCGGGAGGCGATTCCCGGCTTCGAGGGGCGCGTCGACATCACTCTCCCGACGGCTGGCAGGGCGAACCGGAACTCAGAGGTTGTCGTCGCGGACTCGGGCAGAGGCATGTCTCCAGAGCAGATGGAGCAGGCTCTCAAGGCTGGCTCGTCGAGCAACAGCCAGTACGGCACGCTGGGGCTCTTCGGAATGGGCTTCAACGTCGCGACTGCGCGGCTCGGTGGTGTCACGGTTGTGAGGTCCGGTCGTGAGGGTGACGACTTCTGGAACGTCGTGACCATCGACCTCACCGAGATGCGTCGTTCGGGAACCTTCAATGCGCCGCTGACCAAGGAACCGAAGCCGCCTGGTGAGCACGGCACGATGATTATCATCAAGAGTTTGCGGCAAGACACGGTGGCCAAGCTCCAGAGGCAGGCCGAGTTGGGGCGCGTGAGGACCCAGCTGGGGAACATCTACACCTTCATGCTCCGCGACCCCCAGCGTTCCTCCTACTCGGGCTCGGACGTCATCGGCGGACTCGCGCTGTCGCTCTATCTCAACGGGAACGCCATCAAGCCGACCGTGCCGTGCATCTGGGCCCCATCTCGAGCGGTCCCCTACAGGGGGCAGGATGTCAAGGCGGTCCGTTCCCTAGACTTTCCGTTGACCAGCGCCTTCGCGTGCATGGACTGCGGGCACTGGATGAGCCTGAGCGTGGACGAGTGCACAGAGTGCTCATCTCACAACGTACATGAGCGCGAACGGCGTATCACCGGCTGGCTCGGCATCCAGCGCTACAACCACAACAGCGACTTCGGCATCAGCCTCATCCGGCAAGGTCGAGTGATCGTGCATCGCGACAAGTCCCTCTTCGAGTGGATTGACGACGGCGACACCCGGCAGGTCGAGTATCCGATCGAGGTTGGCGGCGGGCGGATCGTCGGCGAAGTCCACCTCGATCACGCGCCCGTCACCTTCCGCAAGACGAACTTCGATCGTGAAAACGCCGCATGGTCAACGATGGTCCAGAAGGTACGGGGCGAGGCCCCTTTGCGGCCCAACAAAGCGCGAGAGTTGAATCTCGCAGAGAACGACAGCCCACTCGGAATCCTATTCAATGCCTATCGACGAAATGACCCCGGCTTCCGATATCTGGTGCCGGGAAACGGAAGATCGGCGATCCATGATCAGGCTCGTGAGTGGGCCCGCCTCTTCGCGGCGGGCGATCCTGAATATCAGACCGACTCGGTGTGGTACGCCGCAATCGAGGAGCACGAGGCGATCGTCCACGGGCGCGGCTCCGACCGGCCAGAGCCGACCGCGGACGACAGCTGGCTCACGAATGAAGGGCTCGGCCACCTGGCGGACGGTGACGACGAGTCCGACGAGTCGGGCCAGGTCACCCGTGTGGACGCCGAACCGGACACGCCGCAACGGCCGGCGACCCTCGATGAGCGGTTCGCGCGCTACCGCGAGAACTCGGTGAGCGTTGCCGGCATCGAGGGCAAGGTCTCGATCGGGGGCGCGACCCCATTCATCCGGTGCTACCTGACGAGCGGCGTCGACTTGTCCGCGGAGAGTCATGGGCCCCACTTCGCGATCAGGGTGACCGGTGGCGAGGTGGAGATGTACGTAGCCGGTGAGCACCCGCTGGTCGCCGAGTACGGCTGGGATGCGACGTCGGTGGCGCTCGTTTGCGCGGCCCCTGCCCTCTCCGAGGTTCTCCAGTACAGCGGCACGGTGGACGCTTTCATCCTGAGTGTTCTCGCGGCGCACGACAACATGAAGCTCGATCACGCTGCCGTGCGGTCCCGGGCGGAAGGACTCGTCGAGCGTCTGCGCGATCTGCTCGGACCAGTCGTTGGCGAGACTCCATTGGTGAGCTGGGAGAGTCTTCGCCCGTCGTCACGACGCGAGGCTGAACTCGCCGCTTACAGGTCGTCGTCGTCCATCGACTGGATGAACGCGATCGAGACTGGCAGGTTCGCCGACTACGTCACCGTCGCCGGCATCAAGGACTTGATCGCGGAGGACCCGGAGCGATACCTCGACGGACGGGTATTCAGGACAACCTACTCGGCGTTCGACGACGAGGGAACTCGCGCCGACACGCTCGACCGCCTCGATGGCCTTCTAGGTGATCTCGGCAGGATGCTCGGGGTAACGCGTGGGACGAGCGCTCACGAGCTCAGCAAGTACCTTCTCTCCGCCGAGTTGATCGCCGCGGAGGTGGCTGACTGATGGGGCTGCGCTTCGTAGACCCTGATCTCCTGCGGGCTGGCGGGCCGGCGGGTTTCACCCGGCAGGTTGAGCGCCTGCTCGCGCTGATTGGGTTCGTCGATGTCATCAACATCGACACGTCCGGTGATCAAGGCGGCGATCTGATCGGCCGACTCAAAGGTGAGGACTGGGTCTTCCAGGCGAAGTGGCGGCTCAGAGGAGGAGCGACGGTCGACGCGGACGCGGTTGACGAGGTGCGGAACGCGATGTCCGCGTACCGAATCGATCGTGGTGTCGTCGTGACCAACGGTACCTTCACCAAGAAGGCACGTGCGCGCGTTGACGCGCTTCGCAAGGTCGGTCTCAACATCTCGCTGTGGGACGGAGTCGCACTCGAGAAATTGCACGACCGTGCCAGCGAGCGGATCAGGCCCTTCAGGCTTCACGAGTACCAAGAGCGTGCGGTCGAAGGCGCCTGGACGGCCCTGACCGACACAGGGCGGGCGCTGATCTTCCTTGCGACGGGACTTGGCAAGACGGTCGTCGCAGGACGGGTCGTGACGAAGATCCTGGCTGCCAGCCCCGATGCGAGAGTCCTGGTGATGGCGCACACGACGGATCTCGTCGAGCAACTCGAGCGGTCCATGTGGCGCGACATCCCGAAGAGTGTCGCGACGCGGGTTGTGAACGGGACATCCAAGCCGGATGACCTTCGCGGGGTTACCTTCGCGGTTCTGCCGACGGCCGCGAACTACGTCCGGTCTGGCTTCAAACCAGACGCGATCATCGTAGACGAGGCGCACCACGTCGGGGAGGAGGGCGACTACGCCGACGTCTTCGCCGCGCTGCCGGATGTCCCGAGGCTCGGCGTCACCGCCACGCCGTGGCGCGGCGATCAGTTCGACATCGAAAAGGTCTTCGGTCGCCCCGTCGTGCGCGTGAGCATTTCGGATGGCATGCGGCTCGGCTACCTCGCGAGCGTCAAGTACAAACTCTACTCCGATAACATCGACTGGGACTTCGTTCACGATCACAGCGAGAAGGGGTACTCGATCAGGGACCTCAACAAACGTCTCTTCGTGCCGGAACGCGACGAGGCGATCCGCGATCACCTGACCGAGGTGTGGGGTCGGACGAGGAGTCCGCGTGCGATCGTCTTCTGCCAGACCATCCTGCACGCGGAGGAGATGGCAGGACTCCTTGCCCGAGTCCCGGGATGGACTGCGACGACCGCGATCCACGGTCAACTGACGAAGAGCGAACGTCGCGATCGGCTCATCCGCTTCCGCAACGGAGAGATCCCTATCCTAACCAGTGTGGATCTGCTCAATGAGGGTGTGGACGTGCCCGACGTCAACATCCTCGCGTTCGCCAGGGTCACACACTCGCGCCGGATCTTCGTGCAGCAGCTCGGCCGCGGGCTCAGGATCCGCCCTGGCAAGGAGAACGTCGAGGTGTTGGACTTCGTGTCTGATATCCGACGCCTCGCCGAGATTCACGACCTACGCGAGCAGGTCGGTGAGTCGGAAGCCGAGAGCGTGTCCGTTCCGAGGAACGATTTCGAGTTCACCGACGCAAGGGTCGAGAGCCTCCTAGAGCAATGGATCGCGGATATCGGCGACCTCGCGGGTGCCGACGACAGCGTCCGTCTCGAGTTTCCCCCGGAAGTAGGAGCGTGATCCGTGGCCGAGATCCCGGATGTCGTACGGCATGAGATCGTCGTCGAGCTGTACAAGCGCCTTGATGAGATGCACTGGGAGCAGTTCAGCGCGAGCGAGAGCACGACGGCGTACCAGCGCTTCGTCAATGACCCCGCAGTGGGCGGGAGGCTCGGGACATACATGCCGCGCGGACAGGTCAGAGTGTGGATCAAGGACGGTCCCGCGAAGGAGTACCGGCGCGCCCTTGAGGGCGTCGGAAGGTATGCGCCCTTCACATCACGGCAGTACCCCGGTCCGCAGTCGATCATCGACGGCTCGATCGGAAGTGGGTGGCTCGTGCGACCAGGGTCTCTCGAACACAAGCCAATGCGATGCCGAGCCGCCAAGGGCAACGAGGCGCGCTTCGTGACATGGGGCCCGTTCGCGAACCTCAAGGAACTGATTTGGACCGGCGCCGTTCACATCGCCTCGGGCTCAGCGATCGGTGTCGATGTCGTCGTCACCAAGCCGAGCATCGCGCCGCTGCCACCCGACGACTGGAAGCTGGTGCGCGGTCTTTGCGAAGTCATCGGCGCCACGCCTCATCAGGTCACGAACGCAGCTCGGCGGAAGCAGGGCTGGTCCGCGCCCGTGGTCGAGGACTGACATGGTCGACGGCGCCGTGCTGCGACACGGCGACAGTGGCGGCGCGTCGGACGGTTGCGCGCTTCCAACTCCGCGGTATGGTTTCCCAATGACCGTAGAGCTCAACACCGTCGCCGCAGAACGGACTTCTGTCGAACTCTTCGCCGGGGCTGGAGGGCTCGCACAAGCCGTCGAACGCGCGGGGTTTCGGCCGCTTCTCTTCAACGAGTGGGACCGACGAGCGGGAGAGACGCTCGAGGCGAACGGCGCGAAGCCGCGGGTTGAGCTCGACCGAGTCCCGGCGCCCGGCGAACCGACACCGCTCGTCGTGGGTGATGTTCGCGAGCTGGACATGCGGTACCTGCGCACCGCCGACGTCGATGTCCTCGCCGGCGGGTGCCCGTGCCAGCCCTTCAGCCTCGGCGGCGTCCACAAGGGCGTCGAGGACGAACGGAACGGCTTCCCCCACATGTTCCGTGCCGCACGCGAGGTCCGGCCGAAGGTCATAATGGTGGAGAACGTCCGCGGGCTCTTGCGCGCGTCGTTCCGCCCGTACTTCGAGTACATCCAGCGAGAGCTCACGCTTCCGTTCGCCGAGCGCGCCGACGACACCACGTGGGTTGACCACGACGCGTCGTTGCGTGAGCTGATCGCGGCGGGACATGGCCCCGCGTCTGAGCGGTACGACGTCGTGGTGACCCCGGTGAACGCGGCGGACTATGGCGTCCCCCAGGTGCGCAACCGGGTGGTCATGGTCGCTTTCAGGTCCGACCTCGGAGTGGATCTCGACGTATTCCGGAACGCCGTTCGACCGACACACTCGGAGGCGGCGCTCAACCGATCGATTCGAGATGGTTCCTATTGGGAGCGGCATGGTGGCGTCCCCGCCGCGATACGCGACCGCGTCGTCGCGAGCCTGCCGGAAGCCGGGCAGGATGACGACCTCGCGCCGTGGATCACATTGCGAGACGCAATCGCTGGGATCGACGGCCACCCCGCGCTCCCACCGATTCCCCCGAGGTTCCTGGACCGCAAAGAACGGGGGCTGGGCGGGTTCCGTGATCACATCGGTTGGCCGGGGGCGCGCGTCTACCCGGGCCACACGCCGAACGTCCTTGACCGGCCCGCGAAGACCGTTAAGGCAGGTGTCCATGGTGTGCCTGGTGGCGAGTCCGTGATGCTTCTGGATAACGGCACACATCGCTACATGAGTGTTCGAGAGACGGCGCGCGTCATGACCTTCCCCGACGACTGGCGCCTCGAGGGCCCGCGCGGCGAGAAGATGCGCCAGCTTGGCAATGCCGTACCCGTCAAGCTGGGCGAGGTGTTCGCCCGAGCGATCCGTCAGGTACTCGATCAGGCGGGCGCGTGAGCGGGCGTGACCCAGAACTCCACTTGGCGTGAGAGCCGTCCGGCCGACGCAGCGTGGCGGGGAACCAAGGGCCGGTCCGCCAAGGCGGGGAGCGTCGAGCAGGACCGGGCCGCAGGCGGTCACGAGCGGCGCCTTGTTGACGCAGGCGACGGCCGGGTGGCGCATGCCTCTGTGGAGTTGAAGCTCCTTCCCAAGCAGCGGCGTATCAGGGCATACCTTCGATGGAGCCGCGCGGGCAAGACGCACACCACGTACCTCGGTGAGGTCGATCGGCCGACACGAGCAGAGAACCTGCGCGCCGCGTGGGACACCGCACGCGCGAAGGAGCTACTCGTCGAACCGGATGCCTCCTGGGCCTCGTCGCCCGCATCTAGAGCCGTCATGAAGGCGAACAAGCCACGGGACACTATGCCCGAGCTGGCGGTTCGTTCGGCTCTCTTCGGGATGGGGCTGCGATACCGCGTAGGGACCCGCCCACTCCCTAGCCTCCGGCGAACCGCCGACGTTGTGTTCCCACGTGAGCGGGTCGCGGTGTTCGTGGACGGGTGCTTCTGGCACGGGTGCCCAGATCACCATCGCCCGGCGACCGGCCAGACCTCGGCGTTCTGGTCGGAGAAGATCTCGGCGAACCGCGCCCGTGACGCTGATACCAACCGCCAGCTGATCGATGAAGGGTGGGTAGTGATCCGGGGATGGGAGCATGAGCCCGCGCAGGTGGTCGCGGCGCGCATCCGCGAGGCTGTGCTACAGCGTCGTGAACGGTAGTTGCACATCGCCTGTGAGGCCAGTTTGGGTTCCTCGCACGAGATGAGGTGCATCGGTCGGCGGATGCCACAGCGCATGAAACCCCTGGTGACAGAGCCGCATGTGCCAAGATCGGCACATGAGTTTCGTACCCGCGTACTACGACCCGCTCTCGACCACGGGGCTGACAGCTGTCGTTTGCCAGAAGTTCGAGGAGCAGCCCGCGACGACGTTCGCGAACATCGCGGACTTCGACGGCGCTGGGCTCTACGCCATCTATTACGACGGGGTCACACACGGCCTCTACAGCAAATTGAGCACCCTCCTCGTCCCGGTCTACGTTGGGTCGGCGCAGCAGAACGCAAGTGCGACGGGGCGCTCGGCGCCCACAGCGAACCCGTTGTACAAGCGGGTACAGAAGCACAAGAGGTCGATCGACCAGAGCAGTCTCGATCTTCGCGAGTTCTCCGTACGCATGCTCCTCATGCCGGACGTCCACATCGACCTCGGCGAGAACGGGCTCCGCGTGGGATACAAGCCTGTCTGGAACGCCGTTTTCACGGGCTTCGGCAGTAACGAGCAAGGGTCGACGACGCGAACCGGCGCTCAATCAGCTTGGGATACGGCCCACCCAGGGCGTTCGCGGACCTACGGCTCAGCCAGGAATGCGGCAACTGTCGCCAAGGAGCAGTCGATCGCGAGCAAGCTGATCGACATGCAAGTGGCACTTTGCGGCGCGCGCGGCTCAATCGACTGGACCTCTTACGACCCTCACGCGATCGAGGTTCCGAAGAGTTAGCCTCGATCTTTCATCCGACGGTCGACCGGCGCTGGTGTGGCGTTGTTGCCGTGTTCGGGTGCTGATTCTGGCATGTGGGTGCGACGGGGTGTCGGCTGTCACTGTCGTGGGACACGCGAGCCCGTCGGCGTTCTTGGCCTGGGGCAGGGGGCCGAGCAAGAGGCGCATGGCCGCATCTTCCGCGTACTGACCCTCCCGCAGTAGGGCCTCACGCGTCCTGGCGAGCCGACCCCCTGCTTCATTAACTGCTTCACGAAGCGTCCGTTCACGCGCGGACGCTCACGAACCGCCACGGGCGAGAATCCGCCGCTCAGCGCGCGCTTGCGCAGGTGGTTCTTGATTCGGGACGAAGAGGTCGCAGGTTCAAATCCTGTCACCCCGACTAGCCGAGAGGCCCTCTGAACAGCGGGAACGCTGCCCAGGGGGCCTCTCGTCGTACACGGCCACGAAGCACCCGTGGCGTAGCGTGGCCACATGACGTCGGACCCGTCCGTGCCCGAGCACTCCGCCGAGCAGGACGGCACCGCAGCCCTCGACGCGTTCCTCTCCGTCCGGCCGCAGCTCTTCGGGATCGCCTACCGCATGCTGGGTGGTGTTGCGGAGGCGGAGGATGTCCTGCAGGACACGTGGATCCGGTGGCAGAGCACCGATCGGTCGCGCGTCAAGAACCCTGCTGCGTTCCTGACCACGGTCGCGACGCGCCTGGCGATCAACGCGACGACGTCGGCGTACGCCCGGCGCGAGACGTACGTGGGTCCGTGGCTGCCCGAACCGGTCGACACCTCGGAGGACCCTGCCCTGGGTGCCGAACGGGCCGAGGCGCTCGAGGTCGCGGTGCTGGTCCTGCTCGAGCGGCTCACTCCTGTCGAGCGGGCCGTCTACGTGCTGCGGGAGGCCTTCGGCTACCCCTATCGCCGCGTCGCGGAGACCCTGGACCTGACCGAGACGAACGCACGCCAGCTCGCACGCCGGTCGCGCGACCGTCTCGGCACCCGTGATGCGGTCACCGTGGACCGGGACGAGCACCGCCGTCTGCTCGGAGAGTTCCTCGCCGCCGCACGGGACGGGGAAATGAGCCGCTTCGAGCAGTTTCTGGCCGAGGAGGTCGTGGCACGCTCGGACGGTGGCGGGCGTGTGCACGCCGCCCGTGTCGACCTGGTGGGCGCCGAGCGGGTCTCGCTGTTCTTCGGCAGCCTCTGGCGCAAGTACGGCGACGGCGTCGAGGCGAGCTTCGTCGAGGCGAACGGACGTCCCGCGCTGTCCTTCCGGCGGGACGGAATTCTCACCGGGCTCTTGTCGCTCGAGGTCACCGCTGCGGGTATCGAGCACGTGTTCGTCCAGGTCAACCCCGACAAGCTCGCAGGCTTCGCACCGTGAGCGCCACGTATTCCCTCGACGAGGCAGCAGCGACTTCCTAGCGTTGCCTCATGCACATCGACGTGGACCGGCTCGACGCGGCCGTCACCGAGGCTGTGGCCGAGGGGCACTTCTCCGGCGTCGTGGCGGTCGACGTCGCGGACGATCGCGTCCTCGAGCGCGCGTCCGGCGACGCCCACCGCGCGCTGCAGGTGCCCAACACGGCGTCGCACCGGTTCGGCGTCGCGAGCGGCAGCAAGGCCTTCACCGCCCTGGCCGTGATGCGGCTCGTCGAGGACGGCGCGCTGCAGCTGACGACGCCGGCGCGCGACGTCCTGGGCGCAGATCTTCCTCTCGTCGACGACGCGGTGACGGTGGAGCACCTGCTGACGCACACGTCCGGCATCGGCGACTACCTCGACGAGGAGGCCGACTGGGAGGTCGACGACCACGTCCTGCGCTCCCCCGTGCACCTGTTGGACCGTGCCGAGGCGTTCCTGCCGGAGCTGGACGGGTTCCCCCAGCAGTCCGACCCCGGCGAGCGGTTCGCCTACAACAACGGTGGGTACGTGGTCCTGGCGCTGATCGCCGAGAGGGTCAGCGGGCGCACGTTCCACGACCTGGTGCACACCGAGGTCTGCGACCGCGCCGGCCTGACGGCGACCCGCTACCTGCGCTCCGACGGCCTGCCCGGGGACGTCGCCCTCGGGTACCTGGACGCGACGGGCAACCGCACCAACCTGCTGCACCTTCCCGTGCTCGGCAACGGCGACGGCGGCATCTACACCACGGCCGGCGACCTGCACCGCTTCTGGCGGGCGCTGTTCGCCGGGCAGATCGTGGCACGGGAGACGGTCGAGGAGATGACCCGCGCCCGCCACGACGTCCCGGCCGAGGACCTGCGCTACGGGATGGGCTTCTGGCGGCACCGCACAGGTCCGGCCGTCATCCTCGAGGGCTACGACGCCGGTGTCTCGTTCCGCTCCACGCACGACCCGGCCACCTCGACGACGGTGAGCGTCCTGGGCAACACCTCCGAGGGTGCGTGGCCGGTCATCGGCGCCACAGCGGGGCTGTTCGACTGACGCCTCGCAGCGCGCAGCGGCAGGTTCGCTCGTAGCATCGCACCAGGCAGCAGCGCCACGAGGAGGCACGCAGATGTCAGACGCCAGCGCCCCGATGTCCAGCCGCACGGTCGGGACGGCCCGGCGACTATGGGGCCTCGTCTACCTCCGGGGCGCCGTCCAGCTGGTGGCCGGCGTCGTCCTGTTCCTCAACCCGGAGGAGGGCCTGACGTGGCTCCGATGGCTCGTCGGCATCGTGATCGCCGTCCAGGGCGTGCTGCTCGTGGTCGAGAACCGGCGTGCCACCGGCGGCTCCGACGGTGAGGACCTCAACGCCCGGCTCGTCGCCGGCATCGTCAGCATCGTGGCGGGCGTGCTCATCGTGGTCTGGCCGTCGATGACGAGCCCGCTGCTCTTCCTGCTCGTCGGCATCTGGGCGTGCTTCGCCGGCGCCATGGCCCTCGCCGGCGGGTTGCGGGGCCGCACCGCCCGCACGATGGCGTGGGACTGGCAGCTCGTCAACGCGGCCCTCTGGCTCGTGCTCGGCGTCGTGCTCCTGGCCGGGCCCACCGATGACACGACGACCGTCGCCCTGCTGCTCGCGCTGTACCTGGTGCTGTCGGGCGCCGTCGTCCTGGTGGGTGGCCTGGCGACGACCACCCGTCAGAAGGACGCGGACGCGACCGTGGCGCCCGGCCTTGGACCTGAGCCCGGCGCTACACCGTAGACGGTCGACGCCTGTCGGCCGGCAGTTCGACGGGGTCGTCCAGCCGTTCCAGCACCCGTCGGGTGTGCCGGAGGGCCGGATCGACGGACCTCGGACGGACCTCGTCCGCCTCTGGTGTCCCGACAGGTTCGTCTACGTTCGTGGTCAGGCTGGCGATGCCGACAGCCACTCGTCGAAGGTCACCGACCCTCGCGGCCCTTCGCCGTCGGGCAGCAGCGCCCCACCCCGGAACGCGGCTCCCGCCCCGGGGAAGTCGACCGGCAGCACCCACCGCCGTCGTCCCCGCGCGCGCAGCAGCCGGCGGGCCATGTCGACCATCTGCTCCTCGCGGGGACCCGCGATCTCCGGCGCCTGACCTCGGGCCGGCCCGGCGGCGACCTCGGCCAGGTACGTCCCCACCTCGGCCGCGGCGACGGGCCGGCACCGCATCCGCGGCATGATCCCCACCGGGCCGGGGACCTGGCCGAGCACCTGCCCCGGGAACTCGTGGAACTGCGTCGCGCGCACCACCGACCACGGCACGTCCCCCGCTCGCACCACCTCCTCCTGCTCCAGCTTGGCGCGGTAGTAGCCGTACCCCGACGCCCGGTCGATGCCCACGATCGAGAGCAGCACGTGGTGCCCGACGCCGGCCCGCACGCCGGCGGCCACCAGGTGGCGCGACGTCGTGGTGAAGAACTCCGTGGCGACCTTCTCCCGCAGGCTCGTGACGTTGAGCGTGTCGACGACGGCGTCCACCCCCTCGAGCGCGGCGTCCAGCCCGCTCCCGGTCGCCACGTCGACGCCCCGTCCGCGGGAGAGCACCACCGCCTCGTGCCCGGCGCGCTCCACGGCGGCCACGACGTGCCTCCCGACGACTCCGGTCCCACCGGCGACTGCGATCCTCATGCTGCTCACCCTCCTGTTGCGACCCGTTCCAGACATTCGACAGCACAGCGCCGTCCGACGTGACAGGCTGTGAGGCAGGTCACGCAGGACGGACGAAGGAGGACCGATGGAGCCGATCGTCGTCGTCGGGGGCGGGCTCGCCGCCGCCCGCGCCACGGAGACGCTGCGCGAACAGGGGTACGACGGCGATCTCGTCGTCCTCACCGGTGAGGCCGTCCCGCCGTACGAGCGCCCGCCGCTCTCCAAGGACTATCTGCGTGGGGAGGCCGGCCAGGACGCCCTGTTCCCCCTCGACGCGGACTGGTACGCCGAGCAGGGCGTCGACCTGCGCACCTCCACGTCGGCCGCCCGGCTCGACGTGGGCAGCAGCAGCGTCGAGGCGGCACCGGGCGGGTCGTTGCGGTACTCGCGCCTGCTGCTGGCCACCGGCTCGCGTGTCCGCCGGCTCCAGGTGCCCGGCACCGACCTCCTCGGGGTGCACCACCTGCGCACGGTCGTCGACGCCGACCGCCTGCAGGACGCGCTGAGCAGCGACGGGCCGGTCGTCGTCGTCGGCGACGGCTGGATCGGGATGGAGGTGGCGGCGTCGGCGCGGCAGCTCGGCCGCGAGGTGACCGTGGTCGGCAGGTCGCCGCACCCGCTGCACGGCCTCGGCGCCCGGGTGGGCGAGATCTTCGCGGGACTCCACGAGGAGAACGGCGTCCGGCTGCTGCGCGAGACGTCGGTGGCCGCCCTGACCGGCTCCGGCAGCGTCTCCGGCGTGCAGCTCGACGACGGCACCACGCTCGAGGCGGGCACCGTCGTCGTCGGCGTCGGCGTCACCCCGCAGTGCGACCTGGCCGGAGCGGCCGGCATCGAGCTGCGGGCGGCGGCCGACGGCGGCGGGATCGCCGTCGACGGCGGCCTCCGGACCTCCGCGCCCGGCGTCTGGGCGGCAGGCGACATCGCTTCCGTCCCGTCGCCGCGCTACGGCCGACCGCTGCGGGTCGAGCACTGGGCGTTCGCCGACGAGACGGGCAAGCACGCCGCCCGCTCCATGCTCGGCTCCGGCGGCGACTACGACGTGCTGCCGTACTTCTTCAGCGACCAGTTCGACCTCGGCATGGAGGTCAAGGGCGTCACCAGCGGCGAGGTGGTGCTCAGCGGGTCGCCGGAGGACCGTGAGTGCGTCGCGTTCTGGGTGGACGGCGGCCGTGTCCAGGCGGGGATGGGCATCAACGTCTGGGACCGCATGGACGACGTCGAGAAACTCATCCGCGCCGAGGGACCCGTCGACCGCGCCACGCTGGAGTCGTTCGTCTGAGCCGCGCCGGGCGGCGGCTCGTCCCGAGCCGCCGCCCGGTCACCCGAAGGTGAACGTGTACACCGACACCCCGGCGGGCACCTCCAGCTCGACGGTGCCGTCCGTCGGGCCGTCGCCCCGCAGCACGTCGTACAGCGTGGGGTTGCCGCCGACGGCGATCTCCTCCTCGGAGCGGACCGTCCCGTCCGGAGCGGTCACCCGCGCCGTGACGGTGCCCTCGCCGCCGAGCACCGCGAACACGTCCGTCGCCTGGTAGGCGAGGACCAGCCGGGCGTCGTCGGACACCGCCGTGGCGCCCTGGAAGTCGACGTCCCACGTGCCCGCCAGCGAGAACGTGTCCGGCTGCTGCTCGGCCGCCGGCTCGAACGTCTCCTCGCCGCTGCCGTACGCCGTCGGGCCCGCGTAGTTGAAGACCTTGTTGAGCGCGAGGTACGTCTCCGGCGTGGTCTCCGCGTCCGGCGTCGTGTCGACGACGTCCGACGGCGGCGGCAGCTCGACGCCCGGGTCGGCCGCGACGAGCAGGTCGCGGATGTGCTGCTCGGTCACGGCGTAGTCGCCCTCGCCGAACTTCAGGTAGCGCACCGTGCCGTCGGCGTCGATGAGGTACTCGGCCGGCCAGTAGCGGTTCCGGTACGTGGTCCACGTCGAGTAGGAGTTGTCCTGCGCGATCGGGTACTCCACGCCCAGGTCCTCCGCGCCCGCGATCACGTTGCGCGTCTCGCGCTCGAACGCGAACTCCGGGGTGTGCACCCCGATCACCTCCAGCCCGGCGTCCTGGTACTTGTCGTACCAGGCGTTGACGTGCGGGATGGCGCGCTGGCAGTTGATGCACGAGTACGTCCAGAAGTCGATGAGCACCACCTGGCCGCGCAGGTCCTCCAGCGCCACCGGCTCGTTCTCCGGCGTGTTGAGCCACTGCGTGATGCCCGTCAGCGGCGGCGCGGTCCCGCAGTCCGCCAGCTCGGTCGACCCGCTGGTGCAGTTCGACAGCTCCCGGTTGGCGTCGGTGACGATGCCGCCCAGCTCGAGCGCCTCCTGGACGGACTCGTTGGCGTCGACCTGCTCCTGCAGCGCCCCGGTGTAGTCCGGCAGCGCGCGCTGGATCTGAGCGGGCACGTCGAACGCGAGCGCCACGGCCAGCACGATCATCACGACACCGCCGGTCACGCGGATCCCGCGCTGGTGGCGCTGGAACCCGCGCACCCGCTCGGCCACCCGGCGGCCCGCCAGCGCGAAGACCAGCAGCGGGATCGCGGCGCCGACGGCGAAGCTCACCGTGAGCGCGACCGTGCCCGGCCCGATGTTGCCCGTCGCCCCCGCGACGGTGATCGCGGCCAGCACCGGCCCCGCGCACGGCACGTACAGCACACCCAGCCCGAGGCCCAGGAGGAACGCACCGCGGTCCTGGCGCGCGGCACCCTTCCGGGAGCCGAACGCGGCGATGCGCTGGAACGGGCGCTCCAGCACCTCCTCGATCCGCGGCACGATCATGCCGACGCCGATCGCCGCCAGGAGCGCGATCCCCAGCCAGCGCAGCAGGTCCTGCGGCAGTCCCAGGGCCGTCAGCAGCACCGAGCCGAGCAGCGTGAACACCGTGAAGCTCAGCACCAGCCCGGCGATCACCAGGTAGGGGCGCCACGACCGGCCCGCACCGCTCGCGGACCGGCTCGGGCGCCGGCCGTCGCGGCCCGACGCCGGCTCGTCCGGGGAGAGGGGCAGCGTCAGCGTGCCGCCGCGGCCCGTCGGCGGGCCGCTCGTGACCTGCCCCGACCGGCCGACCCGCACCGCCGACGGCGCTCCGGCGAACAGCGCGGGGCTGACGCCGCCGCCCTCGCCGGCCGCAGCGTCCGGGCCCCCGTCCGGTGCGCCGTCGTCGGCCGCGATACGTCCCCCGGCGGCCTCCGTACGCTGCCGGGCCCCCTCGACGCCGCCCGCGAAGAAGATCACCGGCAGCATCGGCAGGATGCACGGCGAGATGCCGGTGATGAGGCCGCCGAGCAGGCCGATGATGATCAAGGTCTCCATGCCGCAGGTTCGGAACCGTGGGCCGCACGGATGGGTGGGCGCGCGCCGGGCGCGCCCACCTCGTCACCCGCGGACGGTGGTGACGACCTGCGTCAGGGACGGCCGTCGCGGCGTGGAGCCGAACCCGAACCGCACCGGGGGGTCCACGTCCGCGAGCGCCCCGAGGTCGCGGCCCTCCCAGCTCGCGCGGACCGCCGTGAGGCTCCGGACGTCCGTCGCGCCGTAGGTCTCGCTCCGCCCGTTCCCGGCGCTGCCGCGCGTGCGCACGCCGTGGAGCAGGAGGCGCGCGACCGGGTCGGTCAGCAGCGCGAACGTCGGCGCGGCGGCGAGCCGGCCGGGCACCAGCCGCAGCACCCGGCCCAGCGCGGTGCGGCGTCCGACGGCGGCACGCAGCCGGAGCGGGCCGGCCGCGGCCTCGAGGTGGCCACCGGCGCCGCGGCCGATGTCCGCCCGCACGGACACCGACGTCTCGACGACCTCGTCGAACCGGTACGTGGTGGCCACGAAGTCCGCGACGTGCGGCGGCGCGACGAGCACCCGGTGCCCGGCGGCGTCCTCGACCATCGCGTCCGCGAACGCACCGAACGGCGACTCCCACCAGTGCCCCAGCACCACGCGCGTGCCGGACGTCGTGCCGCACCCGAGGATCTGCCCGCGGAACCGCTGCTCGTCACCCATCCCCCGAGTCTGCAAGGGCGGGGGCGCGAACGCCCGTCTCCGGCCCCGAAAAATTCTTCCTTATCCACCCATCCGCCCCTGCCAGGGCTCCGAACCCCCGGTGAAGCGCCCCGGAAAGAGGTCGGGGCGACGAGGCAAGGAGAGATCGATGAACAACGTTCGTACCCGCACCGCCGCCGCCGGCTTCGCGACCCTGGCACTGCTGGCCCTCGGCGCCTGCTCCTCCGACGACTCCGACATGTCGGGCTCCGAGGAGACCATGACCGAGGAGTCGCCCATGGCGGAGGAGTCCCCCATGGAGGAGGACATGGAGTCCGAGGACACGGAGTCGGACATGGCCATGGATCCCGCCGCGAACCTCGTGGGCCCGGGCTGCGAGGCCTACGCCGAGGAGGTGCCCGACGGCGCCGGCTCGATCACCGGCATGTCCACCGACCCGGTCGCCGTGGCCGCGTCCAACAACCCGATGCTCACCACCCTCACCTCCGCCGTGAGCGGCGAGCTCAACCCCGACGTGAACCTCGTGGACACCCTCAACGGTGACGAGTTCACCGTGTTCGCCCCCGTCGACGACGCGTTCGCCGCGGTCGACGCCGAGACCATCGACACGCTGTCCACCGACGCCGACCTGCTCACCTCGGTGCTCACCTACCACGTGGTGCCCGGCCAGATCCTGCCCGAGGACATCGCCGGCGAGCACGAGACCGTCCAGGGCGAGACCGTCGAGGTCACCGGCGAGGGCGACGAGCTCATGGTGAACGACGCGAACGTCGTCTGCGGCGGCGTCATGACGCAGAACGCCACCGTCTACCTCGTCGACTCGGTGCTCATGCCGTCCATGTGACCGGCACCCCACGGTCCGGTTCCCGGGCACGCAGGGGGTGACCGGGAGCCTTCGGGGCCGGGCCGTCTCGTCGTCGGACGAGGCGGCCCGGTCTTCTGTGTGCCCGGCGTCCCGGACGCGGGCCGGCCAGGTCCGGCTACCGCTCCGGCGCAGCGTGCTCGATCACGGCGCCCTCGGGCAGCTCGAGCGCCTCGAGCGCCGGGTCGTCCACGAGGGCGTCCACGAGCGCCCGGGAGCCGCCCACCAGGGTCCACGCGTCGTCGACGTCGTTCGTGGCGACCCACGCGCGGTCCTCCGGCCAGAAGACCGCGGGAGTCCGGGGGTCCTGCTGCCGGCGGTCCAGGTCGTCGAGCCACGGAGCGTCCTCGATCCATCCCGGGCCGGTGAACCGCTCGATCCCGGCCGTGAAGAGGATGTGGCTGCGGTAGGGCAGCTCGAGACGCGGGCCGGCCGCGGCGTCGGCGGCGAGGATGCCGGTGCCGGGGGCCGGGGCGTCCGGGTCCGGTGGTGCGAGCCCGAACTCGACGTGCCCGCGGAACCGGCGCCGGTGCCGGAGCTCGACGGCGACCCGCCGCGCCGCCCGGATCAGCTTCCACGCCGGCACCACGAGCCACCGCAGCCACCAGACGGGGGTCCAGGCCACGAACGAGGCCCGCCCCGCCGAGGACACCAGCCCCCCGATCCCCTCCCAGACGCCCACGACGCCGCGGTCCGGCGTGGAGGTGTGCCGCGCCAGGTGCCCGGCGAGGACGGCGAGCAGGTCGGCGGGCACGAGGCCCTCCATCGGCGCCTCGAGCGCCTCGCCCTGCGGCGTCACGACGTCCTCGTTGCCGGACCACGGGCGCCGGCACAGCCGGTCCAGGTCCGCCGTCGGGCTCATGCTCGTGCCGAACGCCGCCGCGACCTGCGACCACCGGACGACCGCGCCGTCGTCCTCGCGTCGCAGCGGGTGGAGCACCCTGGCGTAGGCCTGGAAGCCGCGCGGGACAAAGGTATGGATGGTCCACCGGCCATCACCCTCGGGGTCCAGGCCGGCACGCACCCAGTCACCGCACGCCGGGTCGGGGATCCAGGGCACCGACGTCATCGAGCGATGATGGCACGCCGCCCGGCGGGACTGCTCAGCCCTCGGCGAGGACCACGATCGGGTCGGTGGTCGGCTGCTCCGAGCCGCCCTCGGGCTCCACGGAGACCGCCAGGCCCACGCCGGAGACGTCGCTGACCAGCTGCTCCACCTCGCCGTCCTGCGGCTCGAGGAGCCCGGCCGACGTCACGCCGCCCTCGGCACCGACCAGCCAGAGCTGGTAGACCGAGTCGTCGCCGACGTCGGGCAGGTCGCCCGCGCTGAAGAGGAAGTCGTCGCCCGCCGCGAGCACCGTGGCGTAGCCGCCACCGGTGACGTCGCTGCGCAGCAGGGTCGCCGACGGGTCGGCCATCATCTCGGCGACCGTGTCGACCTGCTCCTGCAGGCGGTTCTGCTCCACCGTCGCCTGGATCGCGACGGTCGTGGGCACGGCGACGGCGACCACGGCGGCCGCCGCGACGGCCAGCACACCCCACCGGCGGCGACGCGAGGCGAGCTCGACGACCTCCGCCTCGCCCGCCGTGCCGCCGTCGTCCGCGGCGGGGGTGGCGCCGTCGGCGGCCGAGGCCGAGATGCGTTCCATGACGGTGGCGCGCAGGTGCGCCGGCGGTTCGTGCTCGACGGCGAAGGCCGCGACGACCTCGCGGTACTCGTCGAGCGCACGGCGGGCCTCGGCGTCGTCCGCGAGGAGGCGCTCGACCGCACGGCGCTCGAGGTCGTCGACCGCGTCGAGGGCGTAGGCGGGCAGCAGGTCCCAGGAGTCACGCGTGCTGTCAGCCACGGGCCACCCCCAGGCAGTCGCGCAGGCGGCCGAGGCCGTCGCGGATCCGGGACTTCACGGTGGGCAGGGCCGCGCCGAGCCGCTCGGCGACCTCGCGGTAGGTCCGGCCGCCGTAGTAGGCGTCGACGACGGCCTCGCGCTGGGTGGCCGTCAGGGAGTCGAGGCAGCGGCGCACGGCCGCCCCCTCGAGCCGGCGCTCCACGTCCTCGGCGACGACGTCGTAGCTGCTCCCGCCGATGGCGCTGTCGACGTCCCGCTGGTCGCGGTCACGGCGCGCCTGCTCGGCGCGGACCCGGTCCACCGCTCGACGCCGGGCCAGGGTGGCGACCCAGGTGCGCGCCGAGGCGCGCGACGGGTCGAAGCGTTCTGCTGTCTGCCACACCTCGACCATCACCTCCTGGGTCACCTCGGCGGCGTGGTCCGGGTCGCGGAGCACGCCGAGCGACGTGCCGTAGGCCACCGGGGCCAGGGCGTCGTAGACGGGCCCGAACGCCGCCGGGTCACCGTCGACGCACGCCACGAGGGCTTCGTCGACAGGAGTCGGCAGGGAAGGCGGCACCGTCACAGTGTGCCGTACCCGAGCCGTCCGGTCGATCTGCACCCGTCCCGCGTCGCTCGCCCCGGACCTTCCGGGACGTCATGGGTTCGGTGCCGACGGCCCGGCGGATGGGTCGTCGCGGCATGGCGCCCGTCACGGGGCCTCCCTCGGGTCTTCCGCGAGCGGCCGACGACGGTGCGCACCGCCGTCAGACGTCGCGGCGCGAGCGCACCGCAGCGGCCAGGACCTCCAGGAGCTCCGCCGTCGTGCCCCAGTCCATGCACTTGTCCGTGACGGACCGGCCGTACACGAGCGAGTCCAGCGGGCCCGGCTTCTGCGCGCCGGCCTCGATGAAGCTCTCCAGCATCAGGCCGCTGATGCCCTGCTCGCCCTCGGCCAGCCGCGCGGCGATCTCGCGCACCACCTCGGCCTGCCGGACGTGATCCTTGCCCGAGTTGCCGTGGGAGGCGTCGACGATCACACCGTGCTCGACGGCTCCACCGAGGCCGGAGGTGCGGGCCACGCCCAGCGCCGCCGCGACGTCGTCCGCCCCGTAGTTGGGGCCGCCGCGCCCGCCGCGCAGGATGACGTGGCAGTCCGGGTTGCCGGCCGTCTCGACGGCGGCCGCGCGCCCCTCGGCGTCCGCACCGAAGAAGGTGTGCTCGTTCGCGGCCGTGATGCAGCCGTCCACCGCGATCTGCACGTCCCCGTCGGTCGCGTTCTTGAACCCGACCGGCATCGACAGGCCCGACGCGAGCTGGCGGTGCACCTGCGACTCGGCGTTGCGCGCCCCGATCGCGCCCCACGTGACGGCGTCCGCGATGTACTGCGGGGAGGTCGGTTCGAGGAACTCGCACGCGGCCGGAACCCCGGCGTCCAGGACGCCGAGCAGCACCTCGCGGGCGAGCCGCAGGCCGTGGTGCACGTCGTGCGTGCCGTCCAGGTGCGGGTCGTTGATGAGGCCCTTCCAGCCGACCGTGGTGCGCGGCTTCTCGAAGTAGACGCGCATCACGACGACGAGCTCCTCCGACAGCTCGCGCGCGAGCGGTGCGAGGCGCCGCGCGTAGTCCAGGGCGGCCGCCGGGTCGTGCACCGAGCACGGCCCCACGATGACCACGAGCCGGTCGTCCTCGCCCCGGAGCACGTCCCGCACCTCACGGCGCGACGTCGTCACAAGGTCGCTGCGCGCGGTCCCCAGCGGCAGGTTCGCCCGCATGGTCCGCGGGGCGGGCAGGGGATCCAGCGCGCGGACGCGCAGGTCAGAGGTCTCGGCCATCAGGTCAGTATCGCGCGGGCGGGCCGTGGCGTGCGCGTCGGGCGTGGTCGTGGGGCTCATCGGGGGCTCCTGGTCGTGGCGGTGGCGGGCGGGATCGGCGGTCCGGCGGCGTCGCGGCGGTCCGATCCCGACCGGAGGCCCCGACGACAAAGGGCCCGGACGCGCGTCGCGTCCCAGGCCCTGTGCTGGCTCCGGTGGAAGGTGTCGGTCAGGCGCGAGCCCGCCGAGCTCCCAGCGGAGCCGGCGTAAAGCGCCAATACCAACGGATGTCCACGGCGACGAGAGTACGCCCGGCCGCGCCCGACCGTCCAGCGGTGTCCACGATCCGGTCCCGGGTACGGTCGCCCCATGCCGATCCCCGAGTTCGTCGCCGCCCTCCGCGCCCAGGTCGGGACCGCACCGCTGTGGCTTCCCGGCGTGACCGCCGTCGTGCACGACGACGCCGGGCGCCTCCTGCTGGGACAGCGCGCGGACAACGGGCTGTGGGCCCTGGTCAGCGGGATCCTGGAGCCCGGCGAGGAGCCGGCGCGGGGGCTCGTCCGCGAGGTGCTCGAGGAGACCGGCGTCGAGGTGGAGGTCGAGGCCCTGGCCGCGGTGTCCACCACGCCGGAGGTGGTCTACCCGAACGGCGACCGCAGCGCGTACCTCGACCTGTGCTTCCTGGCGCGGCCCGTCTCGGCCGCGTCCGCGGCCGCCGCGCACGTCGCCGACGACGAGTCGGTCGCGGTGGCGTGGTTCGACCCGGGCTCGCTGCCCGAGGATCTCGCCCCCTCCACGCGCCGGCGGCTGGGGTCTGCGGAGCGGTACCGGGCGGACCCTGCCGCGGGCACGGTCTTCGTCCGCTGACGGAGGTCACGAATCGGGCACGAGCCGGACCACCGGGCCTCCCGTTGTCGCGCACGTCACAAACTTCTGGTTTTGTGTTGCCCGCCACAACTGCCGACCAGGCAGCGGTGGCCCGTCCGGTCGAAACACGGCCGGACGCTCCACACACCGGAGGAACAGTGAAACTACGCATGACCGGCGCGTTCGGCGCCGCCGCTGCTCTCGCGGCCGCCGCCGTCGTCGCCCCGACCGCCTCGGCGGCCCCCGCGATCGACGTCCCGACGCCCGACGGCGCGACCGTCAAGGAGGACGACCGCCCCGACTCGCTCGCGACGAAGCGACGTGAGCTGAAGCAGAAGGCCGTCGAGCTCGTGGCCACCGGCCAGGCCGAGGTCGAGACCCGCGCCAAGGGCAGCAGCAGCTCCCGGGTCGTCGAGGTCGCGCCCGGCCAGTGGGTCGAGTACGAGACCGAGGAGGAGGCACAGCTGCTGACCTTCCTCGTCGAGTTCGGCGACCAGACCGACGACCGCTTCCCCGACGCACCCGCCGGGCCCGTCCACAACGCGATCCCCGAGCCCACCACGCAGGACAACTCGACGTACTGGACGTCCGACTTCTCGCGCGAGCACTTCCTCGACATGTTCTTCGAGGGCCTGGACGACCAGGGCGGCGAGTCGTTCCACGGCGTCTACGACGAGATGAGCTCGGGCCGCTTCGACCTGCAGGGCGACGTCTCCGACTGGGTCACCGTGCCCTACCACCAGGCGTCCTACGGGCAGACCGAGTCGAACGTCGACATGACGCGGTTCATCCAGGACTCGGCCGACGCCTGGTACGCCGATCAGGTCGCCCAGGGCAAGTCCCCCGAGGAGATCACCGAGTACCTCGAGTCCTTCGACGTCTGGGACCGGTACGACCTCGACGGTGACGGCGTCTACGACGAGGCCGACGGCTACATCGACCACTTCCAGGCGATCCACGCGGGCCCGGGCGAAGAGGCCGGCGCCCCCGAGTCGGCCATCTGGTCCCACCGCTGGTCCGTCAACCCGAACGGGTGGCAGGACGGCGACGGCCCGGCCGACTACGAGCCCGCCGGCGGCGTGCGGATCGGCGACTCGGACGTCTGGATCCGTGACTACACGACCGAGCCGGAGAACGGTGGCCTCGGCGTGTTCGCGCACGAGTTCGGCCACGACCTCGGGCTGCCCGACTACTACGACACCGCGGGCGGCGAGAACGGCACCGGCTTCTGGAACCTCATGAGCTCCGGCTCGTGGCTGGGCCACGGTGACGGCACCATCGGCACCACGCCCAACCACATGGGCGCCCACGAGAAGATGTTCCTCGGCTGGCTCGACTACACCTCCGTCGACGCCGGCGAGTCCGCCACGGTGGACCTCGGCCTGTCGTTCCACGCGACGAAGAAGTCCCAGGCCGTCGTCGTCAACCTCCCCGAGGGCGAGGAGAAGATCGACGTCCTGCCGCCGTTCGACGGCAAGTACCTGTACTCGGGCACCGGCGACGACCGCACGGCGAGCGCCGCCTCGCCATCGTTCACCGTCCCGGCCGACGGGCAGCTCACCGCGAAGGTGAACTACCAGATCGAGGCCGACTGGGACTACGCCTACGCCGAGATCTCGACCGACGGCGGCGCCACCTTCACCCCGCTCGCCACGAACCTGTCGACGGACACGGACCCGAACAACCAGAACCTCGGGCACGGCATCACCGGCACGACGGACGGCGCCTGGGTCGGCCTGACCGCCGACGTCTCCGCCTACGCGGGCGAGACCGCGCAGGTGCGCTTCCGCCACGTGAACGACGCCGCGTACCACGAGACGGGGCTCGCGGTGGACGACGTCGCGGTGGGCTCCGCGCTCACGGCCTCGTTCGAGGACGACGCGGCCGCGTGGACGCTCGACGGCTACACGGTCGTCACCGACGGCAGCTACACGCAGACGTACTCGCACTACTACGTGGCGGAGAACCGGCAGTACGCCGGGTACGACGCGACGCTCGCGACGGGGCCGTACAACTTCGGCTGGCAGCTGACCGCACCGGACACCGTGGAGCACTACGCCTACCAGGACGGCCTGCTGGTCTGGTACGTGAACAGCCTCTACGGCGACAACAACACGTCGCAGCACCCCGGCGGCGGCCAGGCGCTCCCGGTCGACGCGAACGCCGCGGCGCTGACGTGGTCGGACGGCACCGTGGCCCGCAACCGCATCCAGTCGTACGACGCGACGTTCAGCACGCAGGCGGCCGCACCGCTGTCCCTGCACCGTGAGACCGAGGGCGGCATGACCACCCTGGTCACCGACGGCGCGCCGGCCAACCCGGTGTTCGACGACACCGACCCGTTCGCCTACTACGACGACGCGAACCCCGGCGGTTCGGTCGTCGTCGGCGGTACGGGGACGACCATCGAGGTCAAGAAGGTCAGCAAGCGCGGCGTGATGACGGTGCTCGTCAACTGACGCCTGCACCGTCCGGCCACCGTCGGGCCCGGTCCCGGGAAGAGTCCCGGCGCCGGGCCCGACGGCGTACCGGGGGCCCGCCGTCGGGCGGCGTCAGCGTCGGTAGAGGTCGACGAAGTTGCGCAGGATCCGCATCGGCTCGGTGACCGAGCGTGCGGCCGCCCGGTTGACGACGTCGTCGGCCTCGGACGCCGCGAAGTACCCGTAGTGCCGGTAGACCTCCACGCGCTGGGTGAGTCCGGCGAGGTCGAGCTCCGGGTGGAACTGCGTGGCGTAGAGGTTGGACCGCAGGCGGAACATCTGGACGGGGGCGCGCGGCGAGAACGCGAGCCGCACGGCGCCGGGCGGCAGGCTGCGCATGGCCTCCTTGTGCCCGACGAAGGCGGTGAACGCCGGCGGCAGCCCCGCCAGCAGCGGGTCGGTCAGGCCCTCCTGGGTCAGCTCGACGGTCGTCAGGCCGACGGCCTCGCCGTAGAGCCGGTCCACCACTCCCCCGGCGTACTGGCCGAGCGTCCCGACGCCGTAGCAGGCGCCGAGGAACGGGAAGTCCCGGTCCACGACCTCGTCGAGCAGGGTGACGAACTCCCGCTCGACACGGAGCTGCACCGCGGACTTCTCCTCGTCCGGGTCGGACGAGTTGAAGGGGCCACCGCCCACGAGGATGCCCGAGTAGGCGTCGAGGTCGATCGCCGGCATCGGGCGGGACTCCAGCCGGACCCGGTGGAGCTGTTCCGGGGCGAGCCCGGAGTAGCGGCAGATGGCGGCGTACTCGCCGTCGGCGGCGACGTCCTCGGCGCGGGTCGCCAGGAGCAGGAACGGCTTCACTCCGGCAGCGTAGGCCGAACGTGCAGGTTCTGACCGGTATGACGGCGCATTCCGGTCAGGACCTGCACATTCGGCGCGCGCGGGGGCGGGCGGGGCGGGGGGCGGGGCGGTGGTCAGGACCAGCGGAACATCTTGACCGCCAGGGGCAGCAGCACGGCCGTCCACACCGCCATGACGATCATCTGCAGCGTCGGGAACCCGGACTCGAACCAGCCGGTGGTCAGGGCCTGCGCGGCAGCGCCGAGCGGGGTGAACTGGCCGATGTCGCGCAGCAGGTCCGGCATGATCGGGCCCGGCGTCCACAGCCCCGCCAGCAGGAGCATCGGGAAGTAGAGCGACATCGCGATGGCGTTCGCCGACGACGGCCGCGGGGCCACCGCGGCGACCATCATCCCGAGCGCGAACATGGCGGACAGCCCGAGCGCGGTCGCGAGCAGGACCACGCCGAGCTGGGCCGGCACCGGCACCCCGAAGGCGACCTCGGCGACCACCAGCGCCAGCGCGATCCCCACGAGCGTGGTGACCATGTTGATGATCAGGTGGCTCGCCACGATGCCCTGCGGTCGCATCGGCGTGGTGGACAGCCGCCGCAGCACGCCCTTCTCCCGATAGGTGGCGATGGTCACGGGCATCACCGTCAGCGACGCGGTGCCGACGGCCATCGCGAGCACGGTGGGCAGGAAGGTGGCGATCGGGGTCAGCCCGAACCAGACGGAGTCGGGCGGGGCGTCCGTGATCGGTTCGCGCATCCCGGGGATGAAGTAGCCGACGCCCAGCAGGATGATCGTCGGGAACACGATCCCGAAGAACGGCGAGGCGAAGTCACGCATCCAGACCTTCGTCTCGGTGGTCAGCAGCCGCCCGAACCCGTGCCAGCCGGATCCTCGGGGGCGGGCGGTCGGGGCGGTGGTGGTCGTGGTCATGACCGGGCTCCTTCGGCGACGAGAGCGGACTCGGCTTCTTCCTGCGGGGCGTAGGTGCGGCCCGTGACGGCGAGGAAGACGTCCTCGAGCGTGCGGGTGACGGTGCGGACGTCGTCCGGCACCAGATCGGCCTCGGCGAGCGCCGGGACGAGGGCGAACAGCACGCGGGGCGTGCCGGAGACCGCGATCTCCCCGCGCCCCCCGTCCAGCTCCTCGACGCGCGAGACGTCGGGGTGGTCGGCCGCGAGACGGTCGAGCGCCTCGCGGGCGCGCCCGGCGTCGTCGGCACCGAAGCGCACGACGACGGTGCGGTCGTCGTCGAGCCGGTCGATCAGCGCGGCGGGGCTGCCCTCGGCGACGACGCGACCCGCGTCGATGACGACGAGCCGGTCGCACAGGCGCTCGGCCTCGTCCATGAAGTGCGTGACGAGCAGGATCGTCACGCCGGTGGCACGCACCCGTTCGACCAGGTCCCACGTGCTGCGCCGGGCCTGCGGGTCCAGCCCGGTGGTGAGCTCGTCGAGGATCGCGATCCTCGGGTTGCCGACGAGCGCCAGCGCGATCGACAGGCGCTGCTTCTGCCCGCCGGACAGGCGTCCGAACTGCTTGTCGGCGTGCTCGGTCAGGTCGAGCAGCGCCAGGAGCTCGTCGGGGTCGGCGGGCCGGGAGTAGAAGCCGGCGAAGAGCCGCAGGGCCTCGCCCACGGTGATCTTGTCGTGCAGCGCGGCCTCCTGGAGCTGGACCCCGAGGTGCTCGCGCACCTGTTCGGGATGCCGCTGCGGGTCGATGCCGAGCACGCGGACGGTGCCGCCGTCGGCGTGGCGCAGGCCTGCGAGGGTCTCCACGCTGGTCGTCTTGCCGGCGCCGTTGGGGCCGAGGATCCCGAAGATCTCCCCGGGTTGGACGGCGAACGACACGTCGTCGACGGCGACCTTGTCGCCGTAGGTCTTGCGGAGGTTGCGGACCTCCACGATCGGCTGGGCCATCTCTGGCCTCCTTCTGTGAGGTGGATGAGGTACGGGGGTCAGGAGGGACGTGGCCGCGCGTGGCGGAGCACGCCGTGCGCGACGCCGCCGGCCAGAGATGCGGCGAGGAGCGTGCCGACGACGGCGAGCACCAGGCCGGGCAGCGAGTCGACGGGGGCGTCGCGCAGCGGGATCGCGAAGATGCCGGAACGGCTCGCGAGGTCGGCGAGGGCGCCGGGGACCAGCAGCGGGACGACGGCGAGGGTCCCGCGCCAGGATCCCCAGCGCCGGTAGCCGCCCTGGACGGCCGCGCCGACGAGCACGTAGGTGACGATCACGAGCGTCTGGGCGACGACGGTCGCCGCGACGCCGGTCACGGAGTCGAGCGGGAGCCCGCCCGCGCCCTGGTAGGGGCGGTCGAGCGCCGAGTAGACCTGCTCCTCGACGAGGCCGAGGACGACCGTCAGGACGCCGAACACCAGCCCCCCGACGACGGCGCCGCGCGCGAAGCCCTCCACGAGAGAGCGGCGCGTCCCCCCGGCGGCCAGGTGCGTGCCCAGGAGCGCGGCGGTCAGGATGATGCCGACGGCGAACGCCGGCCACCGCGCGGGGCTGCCCGCGGCGTCGTAGGTCAACCCGTCGGCCTCGCCGCCGAAGCGGTCGACGACGACCGGCACGCTGAGGACCAGAAGGCCCCAGCCCGCCCAGAACCAGACCGCCGTCCTGAGCAGGTAGCGCTGGAGCCGGCGGCGGGCAGCGGCGACCGCGCGGTGGTGCAGCGTGCCGGTGCGGGCGGGTCCGGTCGTGGCGGTGGTCACGGTGGTCACCTCGTCGGGCGGAGTCGGAGGTTGCGCAGCCGCAGGTGCAGCCACGCGGCCGCGAGCGCGACGACGGCGAGCCCGGCGAGCAGCCGGCCGGCGGCTGCCGCCCCGTCGACCGTGACCAGGTGGCCGAGCAGGTCGGCGGTGCTGCCGCTGAGGGTGGCGAGCTCGACGAGCGCGAGCAGGGCGATCCCCGGCAGCAGCAGGGCGGTCCCGCGCCACACGCCGTGCGTCTGGTACCCCGCGACGACGGCGCAGCCGACGAGCAGGTAGACGGCGGTGACGACCGCCTCGGCGAGCGCCGTGAGGGCGAAGTCGCCGAGATCGGTCAGCTCGCGCGGCCCGCCGTCGAGGCGTTGCCACGGCCAGCCCAGCGCTCCGAAGTAGGCGCGTTCGCCGAGCAGCGCGAGGGACTTCAGCAGCCCGTAGACGAGTCCGGTGATCGCGGCGGCGCGCACGGCGCCCGTGCGCAGGGCGCCGCGCGTCCCGCCTGCCGCCAGGTGTGGGCGCAGGATGGTGGCGAACATCGCGACGGTGGTGCCGAAAGCGACCCAGCGGGCGATGTAGTCGGCGGCGGACAGCACGCCGGCGTCCATCTGGTTCCCGGCGTTGCGCACGATCAGCGGCACCACGACGGCCACGACGGCGTAGACGACCCAGAACCCCGCGCCGATGATGACGACGGCGGAGGTGACGGAGCGTTGGACGCGACGGACGGCCCGGGACTGCGCCTGCGCGGCGAACGCCGTCCGGTCCACGACGGCGGGCGCGCTCATCGGTCCGTCTCCGTCGCGGCGGGCCGCCCTGCGGCAGGCTGCGCCGACCGCGCCGGGTCGGTGAGCCGCACGAACAGGTCCTGCAGCGGGAGCGCGCCGAGCTCGACGCCCGCCGCCCGCGCGGCGGTGGCCTCGCCGTCGTCGGGCGTTCCCTCGAGCGTGACCTGCAGCGTGCCGCCGAGCTGCTGGCGGTGCAGCACCCGCCGGTCGCCGGCGAGCCGTTCGACGGCGGACGCCGGCCCCGTGAGGCTGAAGCCGCGCCGGCCCATCTCCTCGGCGGTCTCGGCGAGGAGCACCCCGCCGCGGTCCAGGACGATCACGTCCTCGAAGAGGCGCTCGACCTCCTCGACCAGGTGGCTGGAGAGCAGGATGGTGCGGGGGTGCTCGGCGTAGTCAGCCAGGATCTCGTCGTAGAACGCGTACCGCGTCGGCGCGTCCATCCCCAGATACACCTCGTCGAAGATCGTCAGCGGCGCCCGGGCGGCCAGCCCGATGGTGGCGCCGACGGCGGACCTCTTGCCGCGGGAGAGCGCGGCGGGCTTCTTGCGGGGGTTCACCTCGAACATGTCGAGGAGCCGGGCCGCGAGGTCGGCGTCCCAGCACGGGCGCAGGTCGGCGTAGTACCTGAGGGTCTCGGACAGCTTCTCGTCGTCCTGCAGGTCACCGGACTCGCGCACCAGCTGGACGTTGGAGGTGACCCACGGGTTCTCCCACGGGTCCTCCCACGTGTCGGGAGAGACGCCGGCGGGCCCGAGGCGCACGGTGCCCGAGGTGGGCCGGTTGAAGGCCGCGAGCAGCGTGAGCAGCGTGGACTTGCCGGCGCCGTTGCGCCCGAGGACCCCCGTGATCACGCCCGGGCGGATGGTGAGGTCCACGCCGGCGAGCGCGACGGTCGCGTCGTCCTTGAACGTCGCGCCGTCGACGGTCATCCGGCGCTGCTTGCCGAACCGGACGACGACGTCGTCCAGCCGGGCGCCGAAGGGCTCCGGGGTCATGACTTCTCCTGAGTGGTCTGGTGGGCGGCACCGTCGGTGCCGTCCGAGCCGGTGATGTAGGCGACGATCTCCTCGGTGGGGATGCCGAGCACGGCCGCCTGGGCGAGCGCGGGGGCCAGGACGTCGTCGTAGTACGCCTGGCGGTGCTGGTCGAGAAGGCGCTCACGGGCGCCGGGGGCGACGAACATCCCCAGCCCCCGGCGCTTGTAGAGCACGCCCTCCTCGACGAGTCCGGTGAACGCCTTGGCCGCGGTGGCGGGGTTGATCCGGAACGTCGTCGCGAACTGGGTGGTGGACATGACCTGCTCCTCTTCCGCGAGCTCCCCGGCGAGGACCTGCGACCGGATCATCTGCGCGATCTGGACGTAGATCGGCTCGGGCCCGTCGAACATGCGGCCCTCCTCACGGTGCTGTGGTCCTATGGTTCGTTACTTGACTAATGAACCACAGGGGTTCGGCGCCGTCAACCCCTGGTGGACGCACCGCGCCCGGCGTTGACTGGAGGCATGGACACCTGGTCGAGCCTCGCGTTCGTCCTCGCGGGCGCGTGGATCGTGGCCCGACGGCGGCACCCCGGCCCGGCGGACCGGCCCGCCGAGGCGGCGCGCAGCCGGGCCGCGCTCGGCGTGCTGGCGGTGCTCGTCGGCGTCGGGTCCGTGATCCAGCACGGCCCGGCACCGGCCTGGAACCCGCTGGTCCACGACCCGCCCCTGCTGGGCACCTACGCCCTCGTCGCCGCCGACGCCCTCGCCGACCTCACCGGCCGCCGCCTGCGCACCTGGTGGTGGCTGGCCCCCACGCTCGCCGACGTGGTGCTCGCCGCGCTCTCCCCCGTCGCGTCGATCGTGGCGCAGGGGACGGCGTCGGCCCTCGCGGTCGTGGCGGTCCTCGCGCGCGCCGCGGCGCGGCCGGCGCTGCGTGCCCGGCTGCTCACCGCCGTCGTCGTCCTCGGCGTCGGAGCGCTCGTCGGGTTCGTCCCGGGGTGGGGGCACAGCGCCTGGCACGTGCTCGCCGCGGCGGCGATCGTGGTGGTGGCGCCCGCCGTCGGCCGGCGCCCCGACCTCACAGCAGGCGCCGCGCCCCTGGCACCACGACCCGCAGCCAGCGGTAGCCGTACCCGTCCAGGCGCACCTGGGCCGCACCGTGCGGACCCGGCTCGCAGTCGTCGTGGTCGAGGAGGTCCACCAGCCGGGTTCCCTCCGGCAGGGAACCGAGCGACAGGTCCACGACCACCGGGTCCGCAGACAGGTTGTGCACCGTGACCATCGAGGCGTCCTGCCAGGTCGTGCGGTGCGCGAGCACCGCGGCCGACGGCTGGTCGAGCACCTCCGGGGTGCCCCAGCCGAGCTCGGGGCACTCCCGGTAGCGGTGCGTGAGGAGCCGGATGAACGACAGCAGGGAGTCCGGGTCCCGGCGCTGGTCGGCCACGTTCACGTGCTCCGGCGCCCAGCCGTCGCCCGGCAGCGGCGCCGGGAGCCGCCGTGCCGGCGCGTGCGAGAACCCACCGTGCCGCTCCGGCGACCACTGCATGGGGGTGCGGACGGCGAGACGTCCCGGCGCCTCGAGGTTCTCCCCCATCCCGATCTCCTCGCCGTAGTACAGCACCGGCGTACCCGGGAGCGAGAAGAGCAGCGAGTAGACCATCCGGACGCGGCGGGGGTCGCCGTCCAGCATCGGCGGCAGCCGACGGCGCAGCCCGCGCCCGTAGAGCTGCATCGACTCCTCGGGGCCGAAGGCGTCGAAGACCTCCTGCCGCTCCTCGGGCGTGAGCTTGTCGAGGGTGAGCTCGTCGTGGTTGCGCACGAACGTCGCCCACTGCGCGTCGTGCGGGATCGTCGGACGCGAGCGCAGCGCCGCCGCCAACGGGCCGGCGTCGGCCCGGGCGAGCGACAGGTACATCGCCTGCATGGCGTTGAAGTCGAACTGGAGCGTCAGCTCGGAGACCTCGGTACCGCTGTCGCCGTCCCCGGGGGACGTGTCGCCGAAGTACAGCGCCTGGTCGGCGTACGGCAGGTTCACCTCGCCCATGAGGACGGCCTCGCCGGACCGCCGGCCGACGAAGGCTCGCAGCGTGCGCAGGAAGTCGTGCGGGTCCTCGATGGCGTCGCCCGCCCGAGACGCGACGTCCGAGAGGGCGAACGGGACGGCGTCGACCCGGAACCCCGCGATGCCGAGCTCCAGCCAGAACCCGATGGTCTTCGCGATGGCGTCCCGCACCGCCGGGTTCGCCGTGTTGAGGTCCGGCTGGTGGGAGTAGAAGCGGTGGCGGTACCACTCGCCGGTCGCGTCGTCGAGGGTCCAGATCCCGTCCTCCTCGTCCGGGAACACCACCTGGTCCTTCGTGGACGGCGGCTCGTCCTGGCGCCACACGTAGTAGTCCCGGAAGGGCGAGCTGGTCGAGCGCCGGGCGGCGCGGAACCACGGGTGCCGGTCCGAGGTGTGGTTCACCACCAGGTCCACGACGACGCGGATGCCACGGTCCCGCGCGGTCCGCGCCAGCTCGACGACGTCGCCGACGTCACCGAGCCGGGGGTCGACCCCGAGGAAGTCGGTCACGTCGTAGCCGTCGTCGAGGTCGGCCGTCGGGTAGAACGGCATGAGCCACAGGCAGGTGACGCCGAGGTCGGCAAGATGGTCGATCCGTTGCAGCAGGCCCGGGAAGTCGCCCACGCCGTCGTCGTTCCAGTCGAGGTACGTCTCCACGTCGAGGCAGTAGACGACGGCGTTCTTCCACCACAGGTCGCCGGTGTCGCGGATCCTCATGCCGCCACCTCCCGCAGCCGCGGCAGGAGCGTCTCGGCGGCGACGTCGAGGAACCCGTCCTGCTCCTGGCCGACGTGGTGCAGGTAGACCTCGTCGAACCCGCAGGCGACGAGCTCGCCGACCCGGTCGGCCAGGCGCTGCGGGTCGTGCTCGACCAGGACGGTCCCCCGCACCTGCTCGGGGCGGACCAGGTCGGCGATCGCGTCGTACTGCTGCGGCGTCTCCAGGTCCCAGCTCACGGACGGCGGCAGCAGGTTGGACCGCCACTGGTCGTGCGCGACGGCGAACGCCGCCTCGTCGTCCGGCCCCCACGCGACGTGGACCTGGAGCGCCAGGGCACCGCGGCCACCGGCGTCGCGGTACTCCCCGACGACGCGGCGCAGCGTCTCGGCCGGCTGGTTGACCGTGACGAGGCCGTCCGCCCAGTCCGCGTGGCGGCGTGCCGTGGCGGGGGTGACCGCGGCACCGACCAGTCGCGGCGGTACCTCGGGCAGCGACCAGACCCGGGCCCGGTCGACCGTCACGAGCCCGTGGTGGGTGACCTCCTGCCCGGCGAGCAGCGCCCGCATCACCTCGACGCACTCGCGCAGCCGCGCGTCACGCTCTGGCTTGGTCGGCCACCGGTCACCCGTGACGTGCTCGTTCATCGCCTCGCCGGAGCCGAGCGCCGCCCAGAACCGGCCGGGGAACATCGCGGCCAGCGTCGCCACCGCCTGCGCGGCGACGGCCGGGTGGTACCGCTGGCCGGGTGCCGTGACGACGCCGAACGGCAGCTCCGTCGTGGCGAGCGCGGCGCCGAGCCACGACCAGGCATAGCCGGACTCGCCCTGCCGGACGCTCCAGGGCGTCAGGTGGTCCGAGCACGTGGCGGCGTCGAACCCGGCGTCCTGGGCCCGTCGCGTCGCGGCGAGCAGCGGTCCGGGAGCGATCTGTTCGTGCGAGGCGTGGAACCCGATCGTGACCATGCTCGCCAGTCAAGCGGGTCGTCCTGGTGCCCGCGCGTCGAGCGCCCGGCGCCTCAGCGGCGTGACGCGCGGCGCCGCTCGTACCGGCGTCGGGCCGCGGAGTGCGCGTCGCGGAGCAGGGCCAGCACCGCCGGGGTGGTGCGCTCGGCCGGGTCGACGACGCACACCCACCCCAGGTCTCCGTACACCGGATGCCGCGTCCAGGTGTCCGTCGGCACGCGGCGCGACGCCGGGACGTGCTCGACGAGCTCGTGGACCCGGTCCCGCCCCACCTGGACGTTGACCCGCCACCGGCCGGGCTCGTCCAGGTCGCAGGTGGTGTCGTCGGGATAGTTCTTCGTGACGATCGTGCCGTAGGGCTGCACGGTGGTCGGCACCTGGCCGTCGGGGGCGTAGTAGAAGAACGCGTCGCCCCAGGCGATGTCCAGGGTGCCGTCGTCGGGCCGGGGCTGAAGGACGAGCGCGCCGTCGAACCCGCGCACCGCGCTGATGATCTGGTCCATACTCATGGTTCAAGCGTCGCCTTGAAGTGCTTCTGTGGGGTTGCGGAAGGAACGAGCGTTGCGGACCGACGACGTCGCCCGGGCCACGGGCTACTCCGTGCAGCAGGTGCGAGACCTCGAGCGGCTCGGCATCGTCCCGCCGGCCGAACGGGCTGCCAACGGCTACCGGCAGTACCGACGGCACCACGTCCAGGCGGTACGCGCCTACCGGGGGCTCGCCGCCGCCGTCGGGCCGGTCGTCGCACGCCGCACCCTGGCCGGGCTGTGGGAGGCGACGCTGCCCGATGCTGCCGCAACGATCACCGCCCTGCATGCCGGGCTCGCCGCGGAACGCACCTCGACCCTCCAGGCGCTGCAGGCGCTGGAAGCCATCGCCGCGGAACCGGCGGAGGGCGGACCCCGCGACGTCCTGACCATCACCGAGCTCGCCGCCGCGCTCGGCGTGCGGACGTCGGCCCTGCGGCACTGGGAGGCCGAGGGGCTCGTCGAGCCCGAACGGGTCGGGTCGCTGCGAGCGCGGGCCTACGACGTCGGCGCTGTCCGGGCCGCGCGGATCGTCGCGGCGCTGCGTGCGGCGGGCTACCCGATCCCCGCCGTCGCCCGGACCATGGCGGCGCTGCGCGGGCTCGGCGACCCGTCCGAGGCGGAGGCCGCGCTGCGAGCGCGGCTGACCGGCATCGCGACACGGTCGGTGGCCCTGCTGCGGGCCGGGGCTGACCTGGCCGACGTGCTGGACGCCGCGGCGCCCTGAGAAGCAACTGCCCACGAGTCGGTGCAGGGACGCCGCAGGGCCGCGGCGGGACGAGTCCCACCGCGGCCCTGCGTTGCTACCTCGCCGAGTTCTGCACTACCTCGGCGCGGGCCGCACTACCTCGGCGTCAGGCGTCGGCGGCGGCGGCCTCGAGCTCGTCGTACGTCGAGAGCTCGGCGAGGTCGCCGGCGACGATCTCCGCGATCTGCACGGCGTTGAGCGCCGCGCCCTTGCGCAGGTTGTCGTTCGACACGAACATCACCAGACCGCGCCCCCCCGGGACCGACTGGTCCACGCGGATGCGGCCCACGAACGACGGGTCGGCGCCGGCCGCGCGCAGCGGCGTCGGCACGTCCGCCAGCTCGACGCCGGGGGCGTCGGCCAGCAGCTCGCGAGCCCGGTCCGGGGTGATCGCGGCGCCGAACTCGGCGTGGATGGCCAGCGAGTGCCCGGTGAACACCGGCACGCGCACGCAGGTCCCGGCCACGGCGAGGTCCGGCAACCCGAGGATCTTGCGGGACTCGTTGCGGAGCTTCTGCTCCTCGTCCGTCTCCTCGGAACCGTCGTCCACGATCGAGCCGGCCAGCGCGATCACGTCGAACGCGATCGGCGCCACGTACTTCTCCGGCTCCGGGAGCTGCACCGCGTCACCTGCGTGCGTCAGGCCCTCGAGGTCGCCGGCGACGGCGGCACGCGCCTGGTCGGCGAGCTCCTTGACGCCGCCGAGCCCCGACCCGGACACCGCCTGGTAGGTGGCGACCCGCAGGCGCTCCAGCCCGGCCTCGGCGGCCAGCGGCTTGAGCACCGGCATCGCGGCCATGGTGGTGCAGTTCGGGTTGGCGATGATGCCCTTGGCCGCGTCGGCGATCGCCTCCGGGTTCACCTCGGAGACCACCAGCGGCACCTCGGGGTCGAGGCGCCACGCGGAGGAGTTGTCGACGACGACGGCGCCCGCCTCGGCGAAGCGCGGAGCGTGCTCGCGCGACGTCCCCCCACCTGCGGAGAACAGGGCGATGTCGATGTCGGCGAGCTCCGCCGTCGGCGTGGCCGCGACGTCCTCGACCGTGACCTCGACGCCCTCGTACGTGATGACCGAGCCGGCCGACCGTGCCGAGGCGAAGAGGCGCAGCTCCTTGACGGGGAACCCGCGCTCGGACAGGAGCCGGCGGATGACGGCACCGACCTGGCCGGTCGCGCCGACCACGGCGACGTCGACGCCCTGGGAGTTGATGACAGCCATCAGCCGATCACCGCCCCGTCCCGGCGTAGACCACGGCCTCGCCCTCGGAGGAGTCCAGGCCGAACGCGGTGTGGATGGCCCGCACCGCGTCGTCCAGCGAGTCCGCGCGGGTGACCACCGAGATGCGGATCTCCGAGGTGGAGATCATCTCGATGTTGATCCCGGCGTCGCGCAGCGCGCCGAAGAGCCGCGCCGAGATGCCGGGGTGCGACTTCATGCCGGCGCCGACGAGCGAGACCTTGCCGATCTCGTCGTCGATCTGCAGCTCGTCGAACTTGAGCTCCGACTTCACGGCGTTGAGCGCGGCCACGGTCGAGCGCACGTCGCCGTGCGGCAGCGTGAACGAGATGTCCGTGCGGCCCGTCGCGGCGACCGAGACGTTCTGCACGATCATGTCGATGTTCGCGCCGGCACCCGCCACCACCTCGAAGATGCGGGCGGCCTGACCGAGCGTGTCGGGGACGCCGACGACGGTGATCTTGGCCTCGCTGCTGTCGTGGGCGACGCCCGAGATGATCGGGTCTTCCATGGCTTCCTCCTGGTCACCGGTGCTGGCGTTCGGGTCGATGAGATCTCCGTGGGTGCCGGTCACGAGCGTGCCGGTCTTGCCCGAGAACGAGCTGCGCACGTGCACCGGCACGTCGTACCGGCGCGCGTACTCGACGGCACGCAGGGCGAGGACCTTGGCGCCGGAGGCGGCCAGCTCGAGCATCTCCTCGTAGGTGACCTTGTCGATCTTGCGGGCACCCGGCACGATGCGCGGGTCGGCGCTGAAGATGCCGTCGACGTCGGTGTAGATCTCGCAGACGTCCGCGTCGAGCCCGGCGGCCAGCGCGACCGCCGTCGTGTCCGAGCCGCCACGACCGAGCGTGGTGACGTCGTTGGAGGTGCTGACGCCCTGGAAGCCCGCGACGATCGCGACCTGACCCTTGGAGAGGGTCTGGCGGATCCGGTGCGGGACGACGTCGACGATGCGGGCCTTGCCGTGCACCGCGTCCGTCAGGAGGCCGGCCTGCTGGCCGGTGAAGGACTTCGCCTTGACACCCAGCTTGTCGATCGCCATCGCCAGGAGGGACATCGAGATCCGCTCACCGGCGGTGAGCAGGATGTCCATCTCGCGCTGCGGGGGCTTGGGGCTGATCTCGTCGGCCAGCTCGAGGAGCTCGTCCGTGGTGTCGCCCATGGCGCTCACCACGACGACCACGTCGTTGCCGGCGCGCTTGGCCTCGGCGATGCGCTTGGCCACGCGCTTGATGGAGCGGGCGTCCGAGACGGACGACCCGCCGTATTTCTGCACGACCAGTGCCATGCATGCAACCTTTCTGTTGCCGGCCACCGTCTCTCTCAACGGCCCGCCGGTGTCTTGTGTGTGCGCCGACCATCGTAGCGCCCGGCGCCCGCGACCGGTGTGGACGGCGTCACACCTCGCGGTGCTACGCCGTGAGGTCGGTGACGACGTCGTAGCCGAGCTTGCAGATCAGCGCCCCGACCACCACCACGAAGACGATCCGCACGAACCCGGAGCCCTTCGCGACGGCCATGCGCGCCCCGACGTAGCCGCCCACGAGGTTCGCCACGCCCATCGCCAGACCGAGCCCCCAGATCACGGCGCCGTGCGGCACGAAGAACAGCAGCGCCCCGAGGTTCGTCGCGAAGTTGACGATCTTGGCCAGGGCCGACGCCGGCAGGAACGCGTAGCCGAGCACGCTCACCAGGGAGATCACCAGGAACGTCCCCGTCCCGGGCCCGAGCAGGCCGTCGTACGCACCGATGACCAGCCCGATGCCCGCGGCCGTCCAGCGGTGCCGGTTGCCCTCCCAGCGCAGGTTGTCCTGCGCACCGAGCTGCGGCTTGAGGATCGTGAACGCCGCGACACCGATGAGCACCACCAGGATGATCGGCGTGAAGAGCTCGGCCGGGATCTGCGTGGCGAGCGCCGCGCCGCCGAACGCGCCCACGAGCGCCGCGAGCGCCATCGGCCCCGCCGTCGTGAGGTCGGGCCCCACCCGCCGGTAGTACGTGATCGAGCTGACCGACGTGCCCATGATCGAGCCGAGCTTGTTGGTGGCGAGCGCCTGCACCGGGGAGATGCCCGGCACCAGCAACAGCGCGGGGAGCTGGATCAGCCCGCCCCCACCGACGACGGCGTCGACCCAGCCGGCCGCGAGGCCGGCCAGGACGAGCAGCAGGATGGTGGTGAGGTCGAGATCGAGCACGCGTCGAATCCTTGCACGCGGTCACCCCCGGTCGCGCCTACTTCACGCGGACGGTGAGCTCCTTGCTGGAGGTCTCGCCGAGGTCGTTGGTGAACACCATCCGGTACGTGTGCGTGCCGGGCTCACGGCCGGTCAGCGGGACCTCGACGTGCTGGGCCGACGGCGTCGCGTCGGTCAGCGCGCCGGTCGCCACCTGCTCGCCGTCCTCGACCAGGGTCCAGCCGGTCGCGTTGGTGCCCCACCACAGGTCCGCGGAGACGGTGTACGCGCCGTCCTTGTCGTGGTTGTCGTGGCTGAGCCGCGGGGCGGCGGGGGCCGCGTCCGTGACCCGGACGGTGTGCGAGCGGCAGTCGGTGGTGCCGGCCGCGTTCACCAGCTCGCAGGTGTAGGTGTACCGGCCGTCGGTGCGCCCGGTGAGGTCGAACTCGACGTGCTGGGCCGACGGCGTCGCGTCGACGAGGTTCCGCGTCGCGACGACCTCGCCGTCCTCGAGCAGGCGCACCTGGGTGGCGTTCTGGCCCCACCACAGGTCGACGGAGACGGTGTACGCGCCGCCCCGGACGCCGTCGTGCGCGTTGTCGTCGGTCAGGACGCCACGGGCCGGGACCTGCGTGGCGGCGGGGCCGTCGATCGCGAACAGCGTGGTGGACCCGGAGACCTCGTTGCCGACGGCCAGCATCGGCTCGCCGGTCGGGGAGTCGTCGCCGGCGATGAAGGCGAGGCCCTCCGGGCCGAGGTCGCCGGCGGCCGCGACGGCCTCGGCCGGGGAGGCGCCGTCGTCGATCGCGTCCTCGGCGGAGACGGAGAAGTCGCGGTTGTTGACGTACTGCACGAACTGCGCCGCCGCCGGGTCGGTGACGTCGTAGACCATCACCCCGCCCACGCGCTCGAGCCCGACGAACGCGTACGTGCGCCCGTCCACCTCACCGATCGCCATGTTCTCCGGCTCGGGCCCCTTGGCGTCCGAGCGGGACTCGAACGAGGACTCGCCGTGGTCGGAGTTGAAGTTCTCGGGGGCGGCCTCGGCGGTGATCCGCTCGAAGTCGTCGCCCGAGTCGAAGACCTGCTCGCCGTCGGTGGTCCAGATCGAGAACGAGCGGCCGCCGAACGCGAACACCTCCTCGTAGCACTCGCCGTCCGCACGCAGCCCGGAGGCCCGCGACACGTCGAGGCGGCCCAGGTCGTCGTCGGCGGTACGGCCGGCGACGGGGCTGTCCGCGCAGAGCGGCGCGACGCCGTCCTCGCCCAGGTCCTTGATCCGCACGGGCTCCTCGTAGTCGCCCCACTCGCGGGCGTCGCCCTCGTTGGCGGTCACCAGGTAGGTCTCGCCCCCGGCGGTGTACGCGTTCAGCCCGTCCGGCATGTACAGCCCCTGGACGGGCACCGTCCGGACGTCGATCCCGCCGTCCTCGTCAGAGGGGTCGATGCCCTGACCCTCGATCGAGAAGTCCTTGGCGCCCAGCGGCCAGATCTCGGTCACCTCGGCGCCGGCCAGGTCGACGACGGCGACGGCGTTCGCCTCCTGCAGCACGGCGTACGCGGTGGTCGAGTCGGCCGACACGGCCACGTACTCCGGCTCGAGGTTGCGCGAGACGGGGTGGTCGGTCCCCTCGATGCCCGCGAAGACCCGCACACCCGCGGGCAGCGCGCCGTCCGCCTCGTACGCGTGGAAGTCCGCGAACCGCACGGCGTCCTGCGACGGCGCGGTCACGCCGTCGGGCACGTCGACGACGGCGACGTCCCCCTCGGGGTCGACGGTGTAGTCGTCGTCCGGCTCGCCCTCGTCGGCGACGACGGCACGGGCGCCGTCGGGGGTGAACGTCACCATGTCCGGCAGCGCGCCCACCCGGACCGCGCCGAGCGCGGACCCGTCGGCAGCGGCGTCGAAGAAGACGACCCAGCCGGCATCGGTCTTTGGGTCGGACTCGACGGCGACGGCGACCAGCCCGTCCGCGCGCACGGCCACCGAGTTGGCGACGGCGCCGGCCGGCACCGTGGAGCCGTCGTCGGCCGCCACACCCGTGGTCTGCAGGGCGAAGAGCTTCGTGGGCGCGGCCGGGTCCGCGACGTCGAGCACGGTGACCTCGCCGGCGTGCGCGTTGACGGAGAACAAGCGCTGGGAGCCGCCGTGGTACGCCACGATCTCCGCGCCGGACTCGTCGAACAGGCCCGTCTCGTAGCTGCCGAGGGCGCGCAGGTCGATCGCCGCGCCCTCGGCGCTCGTGCCGACCGGGTCGTCGACCACGGAGGCCCGGGCCGGCAGCGTCAGCGCGGCGCCGCAGAGGGTGAGCCCGAGCGCGACGGCGACGGCGCGAGCGGCGGGTGGGTGGATGCCACGGACGGGCACGAGGGCCTCCGGTGTGAGACGACAGGATCGCGTCGCACGCTAGGGCGCGCCGGTAGCGCCGCCGGGCCCGCGCGGTGAACGCCGGGTGACGCCGGGGTGGCGGGACGTCGTCGCACGTCAGAGATCATCCCGGAGGATGATGCCCGGGCCTTCGCGCACCGCGTAGGTTCGTCGCCATGACCGACGACGGTGGTGGGATCAGCACGCGCGGCGTGCGACGGGCGTTCGGCGCCGTGCACGCGGTGGTGGACGTGGAGCTGGAGGCACGGCCCGGCCGGGTGACGGCGCTCGTGGGGCCCAACGGGTCCGGCAAGACGACGCTGCTGCTCATGCTGGCGGGCCTGCTGGCGCCCGACGCCGGCGAGATCCGGGTCGCCGGCGTCGACCCTGCCGCGCACGGACGTGCCGCCCGCGCGCGGATCGGCTGGATGCCCGACGTCTTCGGCACCTGGGAGTCCCTGACCGCGCGCGAGGTGCTCGTCACCGTCGCGGCCGCGTACCGGATGACGCCCGACGACGGCGCCCGCCGCGCGGCCGAGCTGCTGGAGCTGGTGCACCTCACCGAGCTGGCCGACTCCCCCGCCCACGTGCTGTCCCGCGGGCAGAAGCAGCGGCTCGGGCTCGCCCGGGCCCTGGTCCACGACCCCGACGTGCTGCTCCTGGACGAGCCCGCCTCCGGGCTCGACCCCCGCTCGCGCGTCGACCTGCGCGAGCTCGTGCGCCGGCTCGCCGCCGCGGGCAAGACGATCCTCATCAGCTCGCACGTGCTCACCGAGCTCGACGAGATGGCCGACGACGCCGTCTTCATCTCCCAGGGCCGCACCGTGCGGTCGCAGTCGGTGGACGACGCCGCCGCCGAGCGCCGGGCGTGGCGGATCGCCGCGCTCTCGCCCGGGCTGCTGACGGACTGGCTCACCACGGCGGGGACCGAGGCCCGGCTCGAGGACGACGGGACCGCGCTGGTCGAGCTCGACGGCGACGAGGCCGCCGCGGCGCTGCTGCGCGACGCGGTCTCTGCCGGCGTGCCGGTGGTCAGCCTGGCGCCTGCCGGCGGCGCGTTGGAACAGGCATACCTGCGACTCGAGGAGGAACGGCGATGAGCGTTGCGGCCGATCAAGGCACAGTGGCGACGCCGTCGGGCGCCGGTCCCCGCACGGTGCCCACCAGCGACTGGTCGCTGTCGTGGCAGGGCGTCCGGACCGTGGCGCAGCTCGAGCTGCGCCAGCGGGTGCGCTCCACGCGGTGGAAGATCGCGCTCGTCGTGTGGTTCGTGGTGGTGGGGCTGATCACGCTGCTCACCTCCGGCGCGATCGCCATGCTGTTCGACGACCCGTCGCTGGGCGCCGACGGTGCCGGCCGCACGATGTTCGGCGTCGTCGTGTTCTTCGTGCTGTTCCTCGGGCTCCTCGTCGCACCGGCGCTCACCGCGCCCGCCATCAACGGCGACCGCGCGGCCGGGACGCTCGCGACGCTGCAGGCCACGATGCTCACCCCGGCCGAGATCGTCGTCGGCAAGCTGCTCGCCGCGTGGCTGGCCGCGCTGGCGTTCCTCGCCGCGAGCGTGCCGTTCGTCGTGTGGGCGTTCGCCGTGGGCGGGCTGCCGTTCTGGTCGCTGGTGTCCGTGGTGCTCGTGCTCGCCGTCGTGCTCGGGGTGGTGTGCGCCGTCGGCCTCGGGTTCTCCGCGCTGACCGCCAAGACCTCCGGCTCCGCGGTGCTCACCTACCTCACCGTGGGTGGCCTGTCGGTCGTGTCCCTCGCGCTCTTCGGCCTCAGCGCGCCCCTGGTGACCACCACCGAGGCGGTACGCACCTGGGACGTGCCGGCGGACTACGACTGGGAGGACACCGAGCCGCCCGAGTGCGAGTGGACCACGCACACGCAGGAGGTCTGGCACTCCGAACGCACGTGGTGGCTCCTCGCGGCGAACCCGTTCGTGATCGTGGCGGACGCCCAGCCGCTCGCCGATCCGGAGGCGTACGACTACGCCGCCGACCCGTTGACGCTGATCCAGTACGGGGTCCGGTACGCCCGCACCGGTCCCGCGGCGGAGCAGGACTGGTGCTCCGGCATGTGGGCCGACGGCACCGGTGCCTCGCCCGTCGAGGAGCAGCGGCCGAGCGAGTCGGCGGTGTGGCCCTGGGGCCTGGGGATCTACGTGCTGCTGGGCGCGGCCGGGGTCGTCACGGCCGTGCGGCGCCTGCAGATCCCCGCCCGGCGGCTCCCGAAGGGCACCCGCGTGGCTTGACCCGACTCCCGGCGTCGGGGCCGACGGTCAGGCGTGCAGGGCGTCGTACTCCGCCTCGGCGGCGACGTCGTCCGCCACGTCGAGGCGCAGGTGGGCGAGGACGCCTTGGAGCACCCGCAGTCCTGACGAAGCGCGCTCGCCCCAGCTCGACAGGTAGCTGAACTGCCACCACCACAGGCCCTCGAGCTCGTGGCCGTCGTCGAAGTGCTGCAGCCCCTTGGCGATCTCGTCCGCGACGCAGGCCAGGTCGCCGGAGAGCGTCGCCGGGGCGACGTCGGCGCTCAGCACCGGGTCGGTCACCTCGACGTAGTCGTCGAACCCGTCGAACATCTGCGCCAGCGCGGTCCGCAGCGGGTCCATGTCGGTCTCGCGCCCGGCGTCGGGCTCGAAGCGCTCGACGGGGACGACGTCGGTGATCGCTGCCAACCGTGCGCCCGCGGCGAGCAGGTCCGACGTCGCCAGGATCAGCAGGGACAGCTCGGCGCCGGGGAAGCCTCCCGAGGCGACCTGCGACGTCGTCGACAGGAACGTCCGCGCCTGTGCCGACATCTGTTCGGCGACGTCCCGCAGCTCGGAGTCAGCGGAGATCTCTGGCACGTTCCTCACCCGTTCCTGCACTCGGTGCCAGGCCGAGCGAGTCCCCGGCCGCGTGGTGCCAGTGTCCCCCGCGCGGCCGCCACGACGCCAGACAGGAAAGCGATCCGCCGGCGCATGCGCAGGATCGGGAGACCAGCGTTCACCTTTTGCTTGATAGCCAGCATAAGTGCGGCTACGGTCGAGGACGGTCGATCGCACCGTCTTCGAGGAGGAAGAACATGCCAGCACGGCCGTCAGGCCCCGCGAGGAGATCTCTCGCGGGACTCGTCACACTCACCCTGGCGAGCGGCACCGTAGCCCTCGCCACCGCACCCGCCGGGGCCGTCGAACCCGCTTCCCCGGCCGCCACCCAGCTCCGGACCGCCGACCTCCCACCCCAGGAGCCCGGCGTCACCCTGCGCACGTACGACCTGCGCCAGGGCATCGACCAGCTCTGCCGGCTCAAGGACGGGCAGACACCCAACGTCGACAAGCTCATGCCGACGATCGACTGGACCGAGGCGAGCCAGTTCGGGCTCGAGGACCACTTCCTCACCCACGTGGTCGGCAACGTCCACGCCCCCGAGGACGGCGAGTACACGTTCCGCCTCACCAGCGACGACGGCTCCCGGCTGTCGATCGGCGACGAGGTCGTCGTGGACAACGACGGCCTGCACGGCGAGGAGTCGGTGGACGGCACGGTCACCCTGACCGCCGGCGCCCACCCGCTGTTCGTCGAGTTCTTCGAGGACGCCTACGGCCAGGTGCTGCGGCTCGAGTGGATGCCGCCCGGCGCCTCCGAGTTCACCGTGGTGCCGCAGGAGGCGCTCAGCACCGAGGCCGGCGTCGTCCGCGTCACCGCACCCGGGACCAAGTACTGCGAGGGTGCCGAGGACACCGCCGGTGACGGCCTGCCCCTCGACGCCGTGCACCCGGGGTACGACCTCACCGACCTGCGCCCCGAGGGCTTCGAGCCCATGGTCTCCGGCATGGACTGGACCGCCGACGGCGACCTCGTCGTCGCGACGTCCGGCTCCGTGAGCCCCGGCGGCTGGGTCGAGGACCCGGAGCCCGGGGAGCTCTTCGTGCTCGACCAGGTGACCGGCGAGACGAGCGCCGAAGAGGTGACGGCGACCAAGATCGCCACCGACCTGTTCAACCCGATGGGTGTGGCCGTCATCGACGACTCGATCTTCGTCACCGAGCGCGACGCGCTCACCGAGCTCACCGACCCGGACGGCGACGGCTTCTACGACCAGCGCTCCACCGTCGCGGAGTGGCCGTTCGGCGGCAACTTCCACGAGTTCGCGTTCGGCCTGCTGCACGACGACGACCACTTCTACGTCAACCTCTCCGTGGCCATCAACAACGGTGGGGCGACGACCGACCCGCAGCCGGCCGAGAACCGCGGCACGAGCATCACGGTCGACCGTGAGACGGGCGAGATCGACTACGTGGCCGGCGGTCTGCGAACCCCGAACGGCATGACGTTCGGGCCGGAGAACGAGCTGTTCGTCATGGACAACCAGGGCGCCTGGCTGCCGAGCTCCAAGCTGGTGCACGTCGAGCAGGACCGGTTCTTCAACCACTACACGAACCCGGACGGCCCGTTCGACGACCAGCCCGTCACCCAGCCGGCCCTGTGGATCCCGCAGAACGAGATCGGCAACTCGCCCAGCGAGCCCGTGCAGCTCTCCGAGGGTCGGTTCGCCGGCCAGCTCCTGTTCGGCGACGTCACCTACGGCGGCCTGCAGCGCGGGTTCCTCGAGAAGGTCGACGGCGAGTTCCAGGGTGCCGTGTTCCGGCACACCGCGGGGCTCGAGGCGGGCGTCAACCGCACCGTGATCGGGCCCGACGGCGCCGTCTACGTCGGCGGCATCGGCGAGGCCGGCAACTGGAGCGAGCCCAACAAGCTCCGGTACGGCCTGCAGAAGCTGACGCCGAACGGCCAGGAGTCGTTCGACATGCTCGAGATGCGGGTGCAGGAGGGCGGCTTCGAGATCGAGTACAACCAGCCGCTGTCCGACGAGACGGTCGCGAAGATCGCCGACGACGCCGGGCAGGCGTACCGCGTGGACCAGTGGCGGTACGTGCCCACCCAGCAGTACGGCGGGCCGAAGATCGACGAGGAGGTGCTGCACGTCAGCGACGCCACCGTCTCGGAGGACCGCACCACCGTCAGCCTCGCCGTCGACGGGCTCAAGCCGGGCCGGGTCGTGCACCTGCGCTCGCCGCGCCCGTTCAGCGACGCCGAGGGGCGCGAGCTGTGGAACACCGAGGCCTGGTACACCCTCAACAGCCTGCCCGGGTACGTGGCCCCGGCCGACCGCGGGTACTACGAGGCCGAGGAGTCGGTGCTGCTCGGGTCCGCCGGGCTCGACAGCGAGCACAGCGGCTACTCCGGCTCCGGGTTCGTGGACGGCATCCAGTCCCCCGGTGCCGGCGTGAGCTTCACGGTGGAGGCCGACGCGGCCGGCGCGCAGCCGGTCAACCTGCGGTACGCCAACGGCCCCAACCCGTTCGAGGGCGACAAGTCGATCTCGGTGCTCGTCAACGGCACCGAGGTGGACCCGTGGGTGCTGCCGAGCACGGGCGACTGGAAGACGTGGGACTTCGTCACGCGTGACCTCGACCTGCGCGAGGGCGCCAACACGATCACGCTCCGTTTCGACGAGGGTGACGACGGCAACGTCAACCTCGACGTCCTGTCGATCGGTGAGTCGCCCGACCTGTGCACCCCGACCGAGCCCGACGCGGGGTACACCGCCCTGTTCGACGGCACCCTCGCGACCTTCGACGACTGGCGGCTCGCCGGCGCCGGGTCCTTCGGGCGGCAGGACGACTGCACCCTGAAGACCCAGGGCGGCATGGGTCTGCTCTGGCACACCGACGAGCTGGAGGGGTCGTACAGCCTCCAGCTCGACTGGAAGCTGGTCAAGGACGACAACGGCGGCGTGTTCGTCGGGTTCCCCGACCCGGGCAACGACCCGTGGGTCGCCGTCGACCAGGGCTACGAGATCCAGATCGACGCCAGCGACGAGGCGGACCGCACCACCGGTGCGATCTACACCTTCCAGGGTGCCGACCCGGAGGCCGTCGAGGAGGCGCTGAACCCGGTGCCGGAGTGGAACAGCTACGACATCCGCGTCGTGGGCGACACGATCCGGATCTTCCTCAACGGGGTGCTGGTGAACGACTTCGTCAGCTCGGACCCGGCGAGGGACCTCTCCCGCGGATTCCTCGGGATCCAGAACCACGGGGGCGGCGAGACGGTCTCCTACCGGGACATCCAGGTCAAGCCGCTCGGTGACCTGGCCGTCACCGCCACGGCGGAGGCCCGTTGCGAGGCGGAGTCCGCGGTGCTGGACGTGCACGCGTCGAACACCGAGACGGACGTGGCGGTGGACCTCACCATCGACACGCCGCTCGGGTCCCGCACCGTCGAGGGCGTCGAGCCGGGAGCCTCCGTCACGGAGTCGTTCACGGCCGACGCCGCGGAGCTCGCGGCCGGCACCGTGCAGGTGACGGCCGGCGGCGACAAGCGGACGCTGGAGGTCGAGGCGTCCTACGACGCCGCGGACTGCACCGTCGGCCTGCCGGCCGAGGTCCGGGCGAAGCTCGCGCCGCCGAAGGTCAAGGCCGGCAAGGACACCAAGGTGATGGTCTGGGTGTCCGGCGCGGAGGGTGAGCCGGTCCCGACCGGCACCGTGCGCGTGACGCTCGGCGACGAGGTCGTCACCACGGAGCTCGGTGAGGGACCCGCCAAGGTCAAGGTGCCGACGTCGGGCCTCACCGACGGGGTGCACACGGTGACCGTGGAGTACCTGGGTGACTCCGTCTACGGAGCCACCAGCACGACGGCGGATCTCACGGTGCGCTGACGCGTCGCCGCACGTCCGCTGCCGGGTCCGCTCCGCCACCGTGCGGGGCGGGCCCGGTCGTGTCGGCAGGCCGGTGGCGGTCCAGCAGCGGTTCAGCTGCCGACGACGCGCCGGCCCTCGAACGCGCGACCCAGGGTGACCTCGTCCGCGTACTCGAGGTCGCCGCCGACCGGAAGCCCCGAGGCCAGCCGCGAGACGGTCAGCCCCATGGGGCCGATGAGGCGCGAGAGGTAGGTGGCCGTCGCCTCCCCCTCGACGTTCGGGTCGGTGGCGATGATGACCTCGGTGACCGCGCCGTCGGCCAGCCGAGACATCAGCTCGGCGATGCGCAGGTCGTCCGGCCCGACGTTGTCCAGCGGGTTGATGGCGCCGCCGAGCACGTGGTACCTGCCACGGAACTCGCGCGTGCGTTCGATCGCGACGACGTCCTTGGGCTCTTCCACCACGCAGATGATGTCGTCACCGCGGCGCGGGTCGGCGCAGATGCGGCAGCGCTCGGACTCGGCGACGTTGCCGCACACCTCGCAGAACTGCACCCGCAGCTTGACCTCGGTGAGGGCGTCGGTCAGCCGCCGCACGTCCGCGGCGTCCGCGGCCAGCAGGTGGAACGCGATCCGCTGCGCGCTCTTGGGCCCGACGCCGGGTAGGCGGCCGAGCTCGTCGATCAGGTCCTGGACCGCTCCTTCGTACACACGCTCAGGGTACGGGCCGCACCCGACAACCCCCGCCCCACCCCGCCCTTCGTCGCTGTGGGTGCACGACGCGCCGTCTGCCGCCCTGGCTGGGCGGCGTGTCGTGC